>CAYLIX010000262.1:0-1539 GCA_964383775.1 uncultured Planctomycetia bacterium | reverse complement strand
TAATATCTTGCTTTATATTATGAATAAATTTTTTGTTGGTTTTATTAAAGAAGAGAATACAGCTACATTAACTTACGTACTTATGATTCTGTGACAGGCGAAATAGGTCCAGAGGTGCAAATAACCACTGATCCGGGTGATCAAGGTCGTCCTGCTATATATGAAGACAGGATTATATGGGAGAATTATCCGGAAAAAGTCATTTGTATGCTTACCTATGATTCAGATAGTAATGAAATGGGTCCTATAATTCCAATAGCTTTTAATGCGAACTATCCGGCCATCTATCAGGAGAAAATTGCATGGGTGGGAAAACGAGACAGCAGTTGGGATATAGATATATATGCAACAGCTTTATATTTAAAACCTGAGATCGAGCATATCGAGCCCACTAGGGCTTTCTCGCTATTACAAATTACCATAACTGGTAGCAATTTTGGCTATACCTATGATGATTCATATGTCTTATTTGCGAACGGAACAACCGCTGATATTATCGAAGAATCAAGTTCCAATAAACAAATTAGCTGTAGGGTGCCTCTACATGCTCGATCAGGGTCTGTAAAAGTAGTAACGCCGGGCGGTGAGAGTAACGGAGTTTATCTTGAGATAGCAGCGCCTGTTAGAGCTCCATCCAATCTAAAAGCAACATACCTTTCTTCCAGTAGGATAGAATTAACCTGGCAGGATAATTCTGATAATGAAACAGGCTTTTTGGTTGAGAGAAGCGTTGATCACTCTCCCTTTACAGTTCTACGCGGAGTAAATGAAGGTGTTACCACATGCATAGACACAGGCCTCAATAATAATACTGAGTATCGCTACAGAGTTTATGCTTATAATGTGATATATGATTCTACATATTCAAATATAGCAATTCCAAACCACCCGCCTTTAGCAGGCAGGGTTTTTGCTGAAGGAGATGTTTTCGAATCCTACGCCGGCGAAGAGAAACTAATCAAAACCAGATTTGTAGACTTAGACGGCCAGGACGATATGAAGCATCTGGTTCTATTGATAAGCGATAGAGCCAATAATAAGAAGAACTGTTTTTACGGCGCTTATAATGCAGATCTAAGCCAGTTCTTCCTAAGAAACAAGAACGATACTGCATGGCTAATACCAGGGCAGGATGGCATAATACCAGCGAATAAAGAGGATAACCCCTATGTAGAGCTAAACCGTAACCGCTCTTCGGTGAGAAGATTAGGCAATAATATCATGGAAGCTACATGGGCTGTAACATTCAAAACCCCATTCATAGGAGACCACAATATCTACACATTTATAAGGGACCAAAAAGGCGCTGTCTCAGGCTTGCAGCCAAGAGGGACGTGGGAGGTAAAAGGAAACTCCGCGCCTCTTGCAGGCAGAGTTTTTGCTGAAGGAAATATTTTTGAATCGTATCCATATCAAGAAAAGCTGATCAAAACCAGATTTGTAGACTTAGACGGCCGGGGCGATATGAAGCATATCCATCTTTTAATAAATGACAGAATTAGTGGCACAAACTGTTTCTTCGGCTATTACGACCCGGTT
>CAYLIX010000261.1:358-1540 GCA_964383775.1 uncultured Planctomycetia bacterium | reverse complement strand
ATAGGCAAAGGCAATCTAGATGTACGTATACAACTGAGAAAACGCGATGAGCTCAAGGGCATTGCAAATGCCCTAAATGAGATGGTTACAAACCTGCAAGATATAGCTGTAATTAAGAAGAGATGAAGAAGAAGCCCCATAGGCTGCTTTTATATATTCTGCTCCGTTTAGCCACTTATCTAATCTATCCCATTCCCTTAAAGATAGGCGTGTTAATAGGGTCATTCCTGGGTAAGGTTATATTCTATTTAATACCCAAGGAGAGAGAGAAGACATTAAGACATTTAAGGATTGCATTCGGCAAAGAGCGCAGTGAGTCAGAATTAAGAAGGATAGGCCTTGCCCTTTACTCTAATCTCGGCAGGAATGCCGTAGAATGGGTAAATTTTCCTAAGATAAATAGCTCCTGGTTTGAAGAGTATGTAACGCCCAAGGGGCTGGAGCATATACATAGATCCCAAAAAAGAGGTAAGGGCACTATAATCCTGTCCGGCCATTTCAGCAATTGGGAGCTTATGGCAGCCTATTTTGCGCATATCGGCTGCAGGGGAACGATGATTGTAAGAAGAATCTATATAGAAGGACTGAACCGCTTCATAGTACGAATGAGAAAACTGAAGGGAAACGATGTTATATATAGAGATGAATCTCCTAAGAAGATACTCAAGGTTTTAAAAGGGAATGGGAATATTGGGATCCTGGCAGATCAGGATGTTGCAAGTATAGAAGGTGTCTTTGTAGACTTCTTTGGAACTCCTGCCTATACACCTACCGGACCGGTAAAGCTGGCTTTAAAGAGCGGGGCAGCGCTATTGCCTACATTCTTTATAAGAGAGGGTAAACGATTTAGATTTGTAGTGGAGAAAGAGATAGAGCTTATAAACGGACGCGATAGAGATAGGAGCCTGCTCATTAATACAGAGCGCTGGACAAAGGTAGTCGAGCAATATATCCGCAAGTATCCCGAGCAATGGGTATGGATGCATAGAAGGTGGAAGACGCGTCCAATCACAGCCACTTCCCAGCACATGCAACAGATAGATGCACGTGCTCAAGAAGAGTTCGGCATACCAGGCATAAAACTCATGGAGAATGCGGGCCAAAGCACAGCCAACATTGCCCTCGATATGATGGAGAGCTCAGAAGGAAACAGGCTTAATACAAGGGTAGCTGTCTTTTGCG
>CAYLIX010000261.1:0-348 GCA_964383775.1 uncultured Planctomycetia bacterium | reverse complement strand
CGATGGCGAAGCCAGGGAGAGACCGGGTTATACTTTACTCGACCACGCGCTGAACCGGGCGAGCTCGCGCAGCACACAACTGGCGGTGTTCAATATGTACAAGCCCAACCCCAGCCCGGTGACAAAGGCAATAATGGCGGCGATGGGTTTGTTGTATCACGCGCGCTTATTGAAAATGGCATGGATGTAACTACCTATTTAATCGGAGATGAGGAAGGTCTGCGCAAAGATCCTCAATCCAACTTAAGAAAGCTAAAAGAGATGGGTGGAATTATAATCCTGCTAAAGAACGAACAGGGTATGTCCTCAATTAAGGATCTATCCAGCTGCGGTTTAATTATAGATGCA
>CAYLIX010000260.1:0-1567 GCA_964383775.1 uncultured Planctomycetia bacterium | reverse complement strand
GCTGTAAGCACAGGCATACCGGAATTCTGTTCAAGATACTATGTCTTTATCACCAATAGATGCCTATAGCTTATACCATGTGAAAATCTGGCCCACTTTGCCCCCATCTTATCATCAAGATACTTTATGAGAACGGATGCCTCTTTAGTTGAAATGTGGCCTGCGCTGTAATCTGCAAGTGTATCCTCTGATGCAGTTATAAGATTACACCTAAAAGCAACGTCATCCTTATCCAGCCTAACACCTATATTTGCAGCTTCAAGAGGCGCGCGCCCTGTATAATATTTTTTAGGGTTGTATCCCATTATAGAGAGGTTGGCCACATCACTTGCAGGGGCCATGCCCCTGGGCACTGTGACTGCTCTTGCAACCAAACCATTCTCTGCAATATAATTGATATTCGGTATCTTGGCTACCTCGAGTGGAGTCCTTCCATTCAGCTCCTCCAGAGGGTAGTCACTCATTCCATCGCCTATTAATACTATATATTTCACAATCCTATCTCCTTTACTACCTTCTTTATATCTGCATCGATTACCTTTGGCTCTTTTACAGATTTTATAGCCCTGTCAGGATCCTTGAGCCCATGGCCCGTTAATATACATACTATCTTAGATCCTTTGGCAAAATATCCCGCCTTAGACTTCTTAATTACACCTGCTACTGATGCAGCCGATGCAGGCTCTACAAAGATACCCTCTTTTTGCGCAAGAAGTTTATATGCTGCTAAGATCTCTTTGTCACTTACCATATCTATAAGCCCTTTGGATTCATCCCTTGCCTCTTCTGCCTTTTTCCAGCTGGCAGGGTTTCCTATTCTTATGGCAGTCGCTATTGTTTCAGGTTTTGTTACTACCTTGCCCCTCACTATGGGCGCAGCACCCTCTGCCTGAAACCCGATCATCTTAGGCAGATCCTTTATCTTCCCCTTTGCCTTGTATTCCTTGTAACCTTTCCAGTACGCAGTAATATTTCCGGCATTGCCCACTGGGATGGCATGATAATCTGGTGCTATACCACCTAGCTGATCGCATATCTCAAATGCACCGGTCTTCTGCCCCTCTATCCTGAAAGGATTTACAGAGTTCACAAGCTTTATCGGATACTTTTCGGAGATCTCGACTACTAGCTTAAACGCATCATCAAAGTTGCCATTTATGGCTATCACCTTTGCGTCATGTATCAATGCCTGTGCAAGTTTTCCAAGTGCTATTGCACCTTTAGGTATTAAGACTACAGATTTTATACCTGCCTTTGCTGCATATGCAGAGGCTGAGGCTGAAGTATTGCCAGTAGATGCGCATATCACTGCCTTGCACCCCTCTTCAATGGCCTTTGATATGGCCATTGTCATGCCCCTATCCTTGAAAGATCCACTTGGATTCAGCCCTTCATACTTTAAGAAGACTTCTACACCGCCACCCAATACCTCGCTTATATTCCTTGCAGGTATCAGGGGGGTGTTTCCCTCATTAAGAGTAATTACAGGCGTCTTATCCGTTACTGGTAGATACTCTCTATATTTTTGGATTACACCTTGCCATGCCATATTCAATCTCCTAAAAAC
>CAYLIX010000259.1:0-1570 GCA_964383775.1 uncultured Planctomycetia bacterium | reverse complement strand
GCTTCTCCTGAGAGCTCTTTTTCGTTAACTAAGACTCTATTCTCAACAAGATCGGTAAACTTCATATCAACTATTATCTTAAGCCTATATTCATCAACGGTCTTACTGTCGGTATATTGAAGGGGTTCTTTTCTGAAATCTATAATATTGCATACTAGAATACTGTCAGCCTCATCCTCTGTATTAACAACTTTTAATGTGCCGTCGAAAACAAAACGATCCTTTACTATCTCCCTAAACTCTCTCTCTAGCCCAGGTCTGTATATTCTATAGTGATCCCTATATTCGGATTCTTTGGTTATATCTATCTTGCTGTCAAAAGGGGCGATATAGATGCTTTTTAAATGGTCCCCTAAAAGTGTCTTTGTAGTATACCCGCATCCTGAGACAACCAATAGAGCTAATATTATAAAAACTACTGCTTTTTTCATCCCTTGCTCCTTACCTTCTGGACCTCTTTAGCCTTGCTTCGATAATCTTGATTCTGGATAAGGCCTTTATCGCAGAGACCGTATTGGGGAATTTCTCTATAATATCATTATAATATATCAAAGCGCTGTCGTAATGCTTCTGCTTATCATAAAAGAATGCTGTTTGATAAAGGCTTTCTGCCTTCTTTTCTCTCAATCTGCGCAATGCAGCATCGGCTTCTTTGCTTAATTCTGTATCCTCATGCTGTGTTGCAAACTCTTTGAATTGCTCTATGGCTTCATCGGTAGGCGTCTGGTCATACCTGGGGTGCAAAGATGCTTTGTAGGTGCAGTAAGCAATCTCGTATTTAGCATCATCTACGAGTTCGCTTTCAGGGTAGGTATCGATCAATTTTTGGAATTCAGTTATGGCTCCATTGAAATTTTGATCTTTCTTATAGGTCTGACCTATTTTAAATTGGGCCATAGGGGCGTATTTGCCATAAGGGGCATTCTCTACCACTTTTGTAAATATCTCAATGGCCTTGTCTAGCGCGGGAAGGATTGCCACCCCTAATACCTTTGCTTTTTGGCCGGTTAAAAAAAGATTCCCGATTCTATATTCACGTTCAACTACCTCATCTATCTTTTCGGTAAAGGGATAACTATCAACGGTTCTTTGATAAGCCAGGTATGCGTGATAGTACTCTTCCATATCTTCATATACTCTTCCGATATAATATTGAGAGGTGGGTGCGAGTTCTGATTTGGCATAATAATTAAGAAGCTTCTGAAATTCACCTATAGCGCGTTTATACTCTTTGCTTTTGTAAAACCCTATTGCGATATCGAATTGTTCTTCGGGGGTATCCTTTACCGCATACTTAGGGTTCACCCATTTACCGCTTTCAGGTGTCCACACCCAATATGCATGAGCGTTTACAGTAAATACACTTATAATAAAAATAGTTAAGACTATATTTGATATAATTTTCATATAAAGAGTAAGCTCCTTAGGTAGCTTACTATAACATAATGATTTCTTGCTTGTCAAGAGAATCGGTATTGAAGATCGGACTTAATGGTGAGGGTTTTCAGATGCTTATATTGAGGTCTACAACGGTCTGTACATACTTGGCAATCTCTTTTTTATCCTCTTT
>CAYLIX010000258.1:0-1571 GCA_964383775.1 uncultured Planctomycetia bacterium | reverse complement strand
ATCCTAAAAACGATTTACCGCTTGAGAGCTTAAAAGAGGTTACTAAAGCGATAGTAGAATTATTCAGCATGCATGCATGGGTGGAAGACATTGAGATCAACTGGACAGGCTCAAAAGGCTTCCATATTATCGGTAGATTTAAAGGAGGCCACTTCGAACGTATTGAAGATGTAAAGAGGCTGCTGGAGAGTATGCTGCATGATCTATGCAATGATGAGTGGATATTTACAAAGGACCAACCCACCTATGATGAACCCTTCTTAGTGCTCGACCTTGCCCCTGTTATGCGCCGCGGACTCTATAGAAACGCCTTTAGCTTAAATGCCAAAACAGGCAATGTGTGTGTGCCAATAAGAATAGATGACCTGGATAATTTTGATCCCAGTCGAGATGCCACCATAGGCGCAGTAAAGACAGTGCTAGAACGAATCCCTTATGAAAGGATAGAGAGAGCCGATACATACAGGAAGTTATTGGAGCTATATTTTGAAGCAAGGGATGGAATCAAAGCTGTAAGCGAAGATCTTCTTGTAATACCCGATCAACCAGTACTGGAAGAGATGCTTGAGAAGCTCAACAAAACACAGATCTTACTATATTTTGATGACCTAAAAGAGGAATGGCCGCATCTTATTGAACTATTATTGAATAACCGTAAGGGTAGTATGCGATATGGACTATTAAAAGGTATATTTACTCAGAAGTATACTGAAGAATTGGCAGATAGTCAGATCTATGCAAGGATTGCTGGCGGCAAGACAAGCCCAATAGATATATCACCAGATACACCCAAACCTGGTATCTTGGGATATCTCTTACCTGGCAGGCCATGGTCGCCTACGATTATTCCGCAAAAGAAGTATTATCGTACACTATCAATATTCTTAGGCGTACTATTACTCTGCCAAATTACTGGTGGAAGCCTTCTAAAGATATACGGTATCCATCCGTTATTAGCATCAAGCTTTAGCACAATACTTATAAATTTCATAATAGATATGTCCGGGCAATTTTATGCCTATAAGAGGATAGATCTTGTACAAAGCTTATGGGCCTCCATGCTTATAGGTCTACCCAATGGTTTTACAGCACTCCTTCTATATAACTGGTTGCCATCTCAAATATATCCTTTGCGTGTCATAACGGCTGGATCATATTCAGTCTTTTTAGGAATGGTATATTCAATCATACTTATTGCAGCGCACAACATATCATATAAAGGAGTCGATTCTATATATAAAGAGGATTTTGGAATAAATGTCTTTTGGGACAGGATAAAGGTAGTTCTTGGCATCAGGTTTATTTTTGACATAGGGCGTCATGTTGGTATACAGCTCCTTTCAGATCCCGATGTAATGATAATCCTTACATGTTTCTTTGGAGGTTTATTTGCAATTATCTGGTCATATTTCGCAAACTTGCGGAAAACATCAACTCTCAAAACTGTTCCAGATGAGCCTGATTATACACGTGATTTCGAAGGTAGCCCACCGATAGATGAATCTGATATATTGGATGAGGATCTGTCAGAGCTTGATATGGTTGTTGGTGTTACAAGCCAAAGATTTGGC
>CAYLIX010000257.1:0-1573 GCA_964383775.1 uncultured Planctomycetia bacterium | reverse complement strand
GTCTTCGCTATCTACAAGATGCCACTTCCTAATCGGTCCTATGAGTATATCCTTAATCTCATCTGTAATTAGAACAGCATTCTCTATATAACCGCCTGGGTTCGTTGTTGTTCCATCTGTATCTTTGCCTAATAAATCGGCTGCTGTAAAATTCCAAGCGTAGTCGGTATCATTCGGTAGTATTATCATGGCCTTCTTCTTGTCGCCTCCCGCAACTGATATAGGTTTCAGGAGATCCTCTACGAGACCTTTTCCTAAACCATCGGCTGCACCAGTAGCATGGAACAGAGTGCCCGGCTTAAAGAAGTCAGTATTCATAATAGTGCCTGAGAATTGGTCGAATATTCCTCCTGGAGCAGATGCAGCAGATGGAGGAGACATCCACGTACGACTGAAATCTTTATCAGTCGTATAGGTAGCGCTTTCTGTTGCGCCTACTACCTCACTCTTTACCTGTACCCTATGGTGAGGATCAAGAACAGCTGTCGGATACTGAGTCGTATACTCTATCTTCTCTCCCCTAAATAAGACGGCTATCGCCTTACCTCTTGCTATATGCACATTAACTACACTATATAAATACTGCTCTACTTCAGCTAATAGCAACGCATCGCAGGTATCGTTTATCTGGCTAACCTGAGCAGCATAGTTGGCTAATATTTGGGCTTCCTGAGCGGTATATGTGCTTATTTTGGCATTGCTCTTATCTTCTGATAGAGTGGTATCTTCACTGAAGACACTCTTTGCCCTGCTGAAAGCCGCTATCAATGATGTTGATATAGATCCGAGTGAAACACCAGGAGTAGTGGTAGCATCACTTATAGCCGAGACCTGAGCAATCAGAGCAGTATATATCGCCTTCCAAGATTGCAGGGTAGGTAAAGATGTTGTATTAAACGTAGATGTTGGTGTAATGCTTTCGGTTATCATGCTATATATAAAGCCATATGCTGCTGAGAGTAGATAGGAAGGATCGACTTGCTTAATAAGTCCTTCTAGTGATTTTGCGCACTTGTTGGCAAAACCCTTCAATTGGTTAATAGCGCCACGGAATACATTGCCTTCCTGTAGGTGGAGTCTCGCGATCGCTTTATTCTTGGCATCTGCAGCCGCACTTAACATCTCTGTACGTTTGTCCTCTATGGCGGTCTCTTTGGCATCATAGATATCGCTTGCATTCTGCACCATCTTATCGGCTACATCATTTATATTATCCTTTAGGTCTGTCTTATAAAAGGCATAAGATTCATCGAAGACCTTCTCATCCATGCCGGGAACACCAAGACTCTCAACTAATTTAGAATGGTAATTGAATACCAGAGGATTGAATTTATCACCGGCATCCATATTAAGCGCTGTGGGGGCTGCGGCTACATGCCAATCGAATGGCACTGATCCATCTTCAGAGTATGTTCTAAAACGATAAGGATCCTCATCGAGGACATCCTTCTCTTCTTGAGTTAGAGCAGCATACTGGGCTACTGTTATAAAGCCATCGCCGAAGTAGTAGTCGCGATATCCTGACTTAGTAGTCATGCTATAGTCACCTACATAGTCTCTGTATTTATCGCGC
>CAYLIX010000256.1:261-1593 GCA_964383775.1 uncultured Planctomycetia bacterium | reverse complement strand
CAATTTACTCTGCGAAGAGGCGGCCGTGTAGATTCCTTCTCTGCCTCTTGGGGATATCCATAAAACTTAATGCCGTCGCTTAGGTACTCCTCTAAGCACTCCAAAATCTTCTCTGAAAGAAGGCCATATCTATTCTTGGACATCTCTTCAAGGACCCTCTTGCCCTCCCTGAAACGCTCACCAATTGAGGTATCGTCTCTGCTCGATCTTGTAAAGGTATCCATTATCCCATCAAAGAGATACCTTTTGTTATGGGCTTCTCTTCTAATCTCGTAGAGAAGAGCGGAAAAATCACTGTCACTTGCTATATCTTCATCATCAATTGATCCGAGATATCTCTCTGCGAGTGTCTTTATTAATATTAATAATTCTTCAGATATCGGGCCTGTATGCCTTAATAGGGTCTCTGCTATCTCTACAACGCGTGCCCTGCTCAGTTCCCCAATGGTCAGATTTCGGGGTATACCCAAAGCAGTGCTAAGCTCTTCGGGCATTAGAGAATGTCTTTGCGGCTCAATCTGCATCCACAATCTGTTTAATCCTGCCCAGTCTTGTGCGAGCGGGTTCCTTTTATTTATGAGCAGATCCCTGCTACAAGGCACGTCCCATGCACCTTCAGACTCAAAGATATACTTCAGGATACTATCCGGGCAGATATATTCAACATTATTTAAGGTCTCATATGCTGCTCCAAAGTCTACTATCCTTAGCTTCCAATCCAGTGCGCATATATTTGACAGGCTTGGATCTAATATACCTGCAAAACCACCCATCCTGTAATGCAATCTCATATATTTACTCATTGCAAATCTAAGGAGCCTCTCCTTGCCGTCCTCTGATATAGTATCTGACTTAAGGAGCTTCTCCAGATCCTTTCCTGCATACTCCATGCTTGCAAATGGTATCTTTCTCTCACCGTCATCTGTCTCTTCTACAAATACTGGGTCTTCCCTATGCACAGCGCCTACATGCCCTACAAGATTGGGCTCATGTTCTGCTACCCTCTGCATAATAACAAGCTCATCCTTATTAAAGGGGTCAAAGAGTACTGCCCCTGCTGCATCTTTCCTCTCCAATGTATCATTATATAAGTCTATACAAAATTCCAATGGCTCATCTAATCTGCTTGCGCTCGTTGGTATGAGCATCACATAATAGACCTTCTTCATGCGATCTGCACCAGTATCTGCACCTGTAAGACGGATATATATCTTCTCTATGTCTTCTGCCAGATCGACATCAAAATCCCTGCCATAGATCTTGTTTAAGGTCTCTGAAAGAATGCTTCTATCTTTGAGCGCATATCTAAAACCGTTCTTTCTATTATTGGAT
>CAYLIX010000256.1:0-251 GCA_964383775.1 uncultured Planctomycetia bacterium | reverse complement strand
ACATTTCTACAGAAGATAAAGGTCGTATCAGTCTCACTATCAAATAAGGCATCCTCTATGTACTCTTGTACTTGCCAGTATCTTAAATAGCTCTCATACCACCTCATTGCCCTCAAAAAAACTGGTAATTCAAGGCGTGACACCTGATCTGTATATCCATCCGGATATATCCTTCCAATGCCGGAATTTACAACGATAAAGCTGCTTATGATATTAAACCAGTTGGGTCGCATATCTTTGCCGATCCTAAA
>CAYLIX010000255.1:0-1617 GCA_964383775.1 uncultured Planctomycetia bacterium | reverse complement strand
GCCTCACAAAAGAAATCCGATTACTAGCGAACGCATATGTGGATTAGCCAGAGTCTTAAGAGCAAATGCGCATGTTAGCATGGAAAACATTGCTCTGTGGCACGAGAGAGATATAAGCCACTCCTCTGTTGAGCGAATTATAATACCAGATTCAACAACCCTTATCGATTATATGCTTAGGACAATGACTGATTTGATAGAGCATCTTGTGGTCTACCCAGACAACATGAAAAAGAATTTAGACAAGACAGGCGGGCTCATATTTTCTCAGAGAGTTATGATAGAGCTTATAAAAAAGGGTCTTACACGTGAAAAGGCATATAGGCTTGTCCAAAAGCACGCTATGATTACCTGGAAAGAGGGCAAGGATTTCAAGGAGCTGCTATTAGCGGATAAAGAGGTGACCAAGACTCTTAAGCCATACCAGATTAATAAATGCTTTGAGCTTGATTACTATTTGAGGAATGTAGGTAAAATTTTTAAAAGAGCAGGCCTGGAAAAGAAACCAGCTGCACAATAAAGGAGGTTGCGCGATGAAGAAGATGGAACAGGTATATGAGGGCAAGGCAAAAAAACTTTTCACTACAGAGGACGCGGATATATATATCCAAGAGTTTAAGGATGATGCGACCGCGTTTGATGCGACAAAAAGAGGCACTATCCAAAACAAGGGAGTTGTGAATAATAAAGTCTCAACAAAGCTGTTCAAGCTATTAGAAGAAAAGGATATACCAACACATTTTATAGAATTGCTAAACGATAGAGATATGGCAGTCAAAAAAGTAGAAATCGTACCACTTGAAGTTACAATGCGAAATATCGTAGCAGGCGGCATGGCAAAGCTTTTAGGGCTTGAAGAGGGAATTATACTCGAAGAGCCTGTATTTGAATACCATTACAAAGAAGACGCTCTCCATGATCCGCTGATAAACGATTCTCATGTGAAAGCTCTTAAGCTTGCTACAGAGGAGGAGCTTAGCACCATAAAAGAGCTTTCCTACAAAATAAATGATATCTTAATAGAGTTCTTTGGCGAAAAGAATCTCGATCTTGTCGATTTTAAGCTAGAATTTGGAAGATGCAAGGGAGAGATTATACTTGCGGATGAGATCTCACCTGATACATGCCGTCTTTGGGAAAAAGGATCAAAGCGCAAAATGGATAAGGATAGATTCCGAAGAGATTTAGGCAGTATAGAAGAGACCTATCAAGAAGTCTTAAAGATAGTAATGGACTAAGTCACAGATATGCGTTCGAAGAAATCCTTTCTCACATATAAAGACTCCGGTGTCGATATTAATAAGGGCAATCTCTTTGTTAGGCAGATAAAGCCCATTGTAAGCTCTACCCACAACAAAGGTGTCTTAACTGGCATAGGGTCATTTAGTAGCCTCTTCTCTGTAGATGCGAAAAAGTATAAGGATCCTGTGTTGGTCTCTTCTACAGATGGTGTTGGCACAAAACTTCTGATAGCGCAGGCATTGGGCCTACACAGGAGAATAGGTTTTGATTTTGTGGGCATGTGTGTAAATGATGTAGCAACTACAGGTGCAAAGCCACTATTCTTTCTTGATTATTTATGTAGAGGTATATTGACCGAAAAAACCCTATAGGAAG
>CAYLIX010000254.1:0-1630 GCA_964383775.1 uncultured Planctomycetia bacterium | reverse complement strand
CAGCAGCAGGTGCTTCTGGTGATGGCAGTGGCGATGATGATGCAGATGATGCAGGATATAAGCCAAATTACGATATTATGGCAAAGCACATCATGAATGATAGTAGGATAGATAGCATAGATAGTCTTATAGAAGACCAAGGCATAACAAGGGACAACTGGAGAGAGAGTTAGAGAGGATTATTGGAGAGGATGGATCGAATGCCTTTGGAATAGATAAGGGTGTAGCAAAACATCTGCGTGATGGCCTTGCTAAGACATTTGAACATAGGTTCGATTATTGGGAGAAGATACTAGAGGGCAAGGATTATGATCCATGGCACGCCATACTAAAAGAAGAATTTTCTCATGAGACAGGATCATTTAGAAAATGGGAGATGCGGGCATATCCAAAAGATACGCCTGTCAGATACAGTTTTGAGCTCCTTATCCTGAAGAGACTGATATTTAATTCATTAGATACATTCTCTACACCAGCGTCTCATCTACATTTCTATATACTCAGACAGGCTGCAAAGGCGCTTGAGAATAACCAGCCATTAGAATCTGTAGGACTTTCCATAGATGAGCATCTAAACCGATGGCGCGCATTGCTGACAGAGCATTATAAGTTCCACCCACAGATATATGATGATGACCATATCTTATATTTTGATATGGATGATCTTTTTGCAGACCCTGATTTTGTTGCTAAATATGATACAGAGAAGCGAAGGGTAGAGATAGATAATTACATAAGAGATCTACAAGGTCTCTCTGCGCCTATCCAGGATAGGATTGAAAAACGCACAGACGAATATATGAGATCAGCTCCATATAAGACAATGCAGCGCGGCAAGGTAATGGAGAAGGTCCGTGAAGATATCTTCTTAAGGAATAATGCTGATAGAGAGACGATCGATGCTATAAAGGCATTCAAAAAGGCCTTACTCCCGCACAAAGGCGAGAAAGATATAAAGCAGAAGGCTCCAGTATGGAAGACATACCGCGATAAATCAGGTGGTCCAATGGGCATAAAAGGCATACTAAGCTATGCCAGGATAAACAGAAGGTATCTATTCAGCGGAACTATTCTATTTACAGCACTCCTTGGCGTGGCAGCTGTTATAGCCGGTCTCTTAACAGGTATCGGCATAAAGATGGTACTCTCAGCGTGGCTTGGAATACTTATCCCGATTATACCTTTTGTACTGGTTGCGATAATAGTATTATCTACAAGATATGGTATGGGCCAGGTAGATCTTATGCAAAAACCTGTTTATAAGGATGGAAGCATAAAGCAGACATACCAAGAATATATGGATTGGTATAATAGGCAGGATGCCCAGACACAGAACGCTGTAAACAAGAAGCAGGGCAGAGGCCTCAGAAGATGGTTGCGCATCGCTTTCTTTGGTAGAAAAGCCCTTGATCATGATCACTGGTATTTCAGTCTTCTTTCAGATGATGAGCGCCAGCTCCATGATAGGCACATCAAAGAGTCGAAGAAGGCTATATATAAATGGGTGCTCGGATTTAAGATACCATTGAATATGATTTCTATGACATCACTCATTATAGTCATATTCAGAATAGCAGGTGCTACTGAATTTGGAATACCTGCTTTTATCCCAGGGCTTCTAGCATTTTTC
>CAYLIX010000253.1:0-1634 GCA_964383775.1 uncultured Planctomycetia bacterium | reverse complement strand
TAAATTTGTGCATACACATCCATCTGACAGCCCTCTTCGCATAATGCGGGGTTAAACTGTCAGACAGTTCTGGGTATTTCTTGGTTGCAATCTTAGTCATTCTTGCCATGAGATCTTTATTCTTTATAGCAAAGGTTTCGACCTTAAGGGTTGTTACAAGATCCTCCATGCTATTACATTCTCTGATGGCCTCTATCAAGAATTGCTTGGGAAGCGCATTGTTCTTGTCTGAAGAAAATATGGCAAAGTCAAGCTGACTTCTGGCCACAGCTGTATCCAATGCCTCTTTAGATAGGTAATCCCAATACCCATTTATTATCATGCCCATGTTTAATCCTGCTGTAAGTTTTCCATCAGCAGCAAGCGCTTCACCAGACTCTAATCCTAATATCTGAGGCATCTTTTTTTCCAACTCTCCAAGTTTTTCCTGTAAGCCTAAATAGCCAAAGAATTCCTGACTGAATATCTTTACATCATAAAAATATGACCGTAATGCCAACTTTATCCATGCATCATCATCTTGCACCTGCTGTTTTGCATCCTTAACAATATATCTTGGCACCCATGCCAATAGTGCCTTTTTTGTTTCCGTGCTCTCTTTAAAACCTTTCTTCATTATAGGAAGCAGCGCATCTAGATCAAAATCAGGATGTTCCTTTATGACCTTTGCCATGTACTTGTAGTTAAGAAATTCCGTAAACTTATGTTCAGGAAACTTGTGCGCAATCTCTTCTGAAGCCATTATAAACATATCATCCAGGATATCAGTAACACGTGAAACATAGTTCTTTTCTAATGCTGCACGAGCAGTTATTGACTCCCAGCATCTCTCTATCCTTGCCTCTATCTCGCCTTCAAGTTTATCTATAAATATCTCAGAAAAATAAGTCTTATAATTTGCCTTTATATATAACTTCAGCACTATTGCAAACCACTCATTGCCCACCTTACCAAAGATACCACCGCGAGCAAACAGCTCTTGATCAGCCATCTTTATTGCCTCTTCTTTAGATAATTCGCCTTTTTTATTTGCAGGTATAGGCATCGCGAATAACTCATCCACCCACGCCCTATAACTTGCATGTATATCCTCTAATTTATTTCTTTTATAGTCTTCCTTATTTTCCCTATGATATCTTACTTCTTCCAGTGCACTTTCTATCTCCAGCTTAATTTTAGATAGCTTACTTCGACTCTTGAGCTTCTCTAATAATTCTTTATCTACGCTATCATTCACTATAGAAGAAGCAACTATTAAATAATTCCATAGAATCTGTTCGTCCTGTATTCTAAAATTCAATATCTCTACATTCCCATAGAGATCCTTTAAAAATGCATCTACCTCACCACCGCCTATCTTGGCAAGTGAAACCAATATCTCTCCAAGGAAATCTACGAATTTAATATCCTTTGTCTTCAAGACTTCTTGATATCTTCTATTAAATATATTAATAAGAGGTCTTATGGCTCCTATAGCATTTATCTCAGCTAGAATCTTAATTGCCTTCTTCTTTTCCTCTATCCCAACATCATTACCTTCAAGGACACGTAGTAAAAGTTCGATAGTACTCTCACGGTCTATTGGGTTCATGTATAAAGTCTCTATAATATGCAATACATCAAAGTTCAAAAGA
>CAYLIX010000252.1:0-1636 GCA_964383775.1 uncultured Planctomycetia bacterium | reverse complement strand
ATTGCTAAAGAGCCTACTAAGCGATATATAAAGAGCATGGAGTAATCCCCATATGATGAATGTCCAGTTTGCCCCGTGCCAAAGACCTCCTAGGATCATTGTAATAAATATATTCCTGTAGGTCTTAAGCGCACCTCTTCTATTCCCACCAAGTGTTATATAGAGATAGTCTCTAAGCCAACTCGATAGGCTTATATGCCATCTCTGCCAAAACTCTCTAACATTCTTAGAAAAATAAGGAGATCTGAAATTTACCATTATCTCAAAGCCCATAAGCTTTGCAAGGCCTCTTGCTATATCTGAGTATCCGGAAAAATCACAATATATCTGGAAGGCAAAGAAGAATGTTGCTAAAAGAAAGCTCATACTAGAATGGTGAGCTACATTTCCATATATGATATCTACGTATATTGCCAGACGATCTGCTACAACAACCTTCTTAAATAGGCCCCAGAGTATCAGCCGAAATCCCGTCTCTATCTTATCGGGAGTTACTACCCTGGGCTCGAGCACCTGATGGAGAAGTCTCTTTGCCCTCTCAATAGGTCCTGCAACAAGCTGAGGAAAGAATGCAACGAAGAGCGCGAAATCAAAAAACTTCTTTGTAGGCTTCATCTCATTACGATATATATCTATCGCATAGCTCATCGTCTGAAAAGTATAAAAGGATATACCCACAGGTAAGACTATATTGAGAAAGAGAGGCTGTGCAGCTATTCCGAAATGAGACAATAAAACCTTCATACTTCCTGCAAAGAAGTTAAAATACTTAAAGAAACCGAGCATGGAGAGATTGCCTGCTATGCTTAAAGCGAGGTAAAATCGCCTCTTTCTGTCAGAGGAAGCTTCGTTTATCTTGATGCCGCAGAAGTAATCGAGTATGGTCGATATCCATATAAGAGAGAGAAAGCGCCAATCCCAGGCGCCATAAAATACATAGCTAGCAAGGAGTAGTAGTCTATTCTGCCATCTGTGATTGAAGGCAAGATAGAGGGCATAAACGATCGCAAAGAATATTAAGAATGTCAGGGAGTTAAATAGCATCCTATCCCTTTCGTGCCTTTGCTACTTCATGGCAGAATATAGCAGCAGCCATACTTACATTAAATGACAGCTTTGCTCCATCCATAGGAATGCGTGCCTTTATATCGATGTGCTTCTTTACACCGTGGCGTATGCCCTCACCTTCAGATCCCAGCACAATACCTAATGGAAATGGTATTGATATATCATTAATATCCTTTGCATCATCTGAAACGAGTGTGCCCATTATCCAATAACCCGCCTCTTTTGCCTTGAGTACAGCCTGTAGGATATTAGAAGTCATGGCCACTGGCACATAGTTTTCACCGCCGGATGCTACGTGCAGCACAGTCTCATTGACTTCACAGGCATGATATCGTGGGATGACTATTGCAAAATTGCCAAAGCATGCGGCTATACGCATTATTACACCGAGATTCTGAGGGTCATTTATCCTGTCCAAGAATATGATAGTTGGCTGATTATCCTTCTTATTAAGTAGATTATCCAAAGATGCATACTCAAACTTATCTATCCTCGCCAATACCCCCTGCAGATCCTTTGCAGGCCTCATCCTTTCGAGTTCCTTTGAAGGGAGACGCTCTATAGTAAT
>CAYLIX010000251.1:0-1638 GCA_964383775.1 uncultured Planctomycetia bacterium | reverse complement strand
TCTTTATGTATGCAGCAGCAGGTATAACAGCATTTATACAAAAGAGAAGAGGCAGTGAAGACACTACTTGTAAAGCCATATAATAAGAGCGATCACATCCAGCCTCCGTTAGGGTTGGGTTACCTTGCATCCTCTGTGAGGAGTAGGCATAAGGTAAGGATACTAGACTGTATTAAAGATCGCATTACTCCAGAGGCATTATGTGATATCCTGGATCAAGAGAGACCCGAAGTAGTAGGCTTACAGTGCTATACGTATGATATCTATAATGTAAGGGAAATCTTAAGAGAATGCAAGAAGCGCAGCATTACAACTGTTATAGGCGGCCCACACCCTTCAACGGCTCCTATTGAGAGTATGGAATTTTTTGGTAATGATCTGGACTATGGATTTTACGGAGAGGCAGAAGAGGGATTTGCCAAACTTCTTGACAGATTGGATAGTAGCCAAGATTTACATTTGGAGGCCATTCCTGGGCTCTTATGGAGAGAGAATGGCAAGATCATCCAAAATGACAGGTCATTTACAGATAATCTAGATTCCCTTGGCATGCCTGCCTGGGATCTAATAAGACCACAGGAGTACCCAGAGGCGCAACATGGCGCTTTCTTCAGGAATTTTCCTATAGCCCCGATTATTACAACTAGGGGATGTCCATTCTCATGCACTTTTTGTGCAGGAAACCTTATATCAGGAAGGAGACTAAGAAAGCGCAGCATAGAGAATATCATAAATGAGATGGAGACATTATATAATGATTACGGAATAAGAGAGTTTCATATAATAGATGACAACTTTACTCTGGACAGGAATTTTGCAAAGGGACTCTTAAAGAGGATCAAGGAATCCCACATGGATATAAGCTGGGCAGTTCCGAATGGCGTGCGCGTAGACGCACTGGATGATGAACTTTTAGGGCTGATGAAGGATACAGGACTCTATCTAGTATCTCTTGGCATAGAGTCAGGCTCAGACAGGGTGTTGAAACTGATGAAGAAGAGTATTACCCGCAAGAAAATAACAGATGCAGTGGATATGATAAGGCATTTTAGCATAGATATAGCAGGGTTCTTCATACTCGGATTCCCCGGTGAAACTATAGAAGATATAAGAAAAACAATAGATTTTTCATTAAAGCTCGATCTCATAAGAGCAAATTATTTTACATATCTTCCGTTTCCCGGCACAGAGAGCTTCCGGGAGCTGAAGTCTCAGGGTGCCCTGGATGGGGTAGATGCGAGTGGTTTCTGTTTTATGAAAGGGGCCTTTACGCCTGAGGGTATAGATGTAAAGAGATTAAAGAATCTGCAGAGAGAGGCATTCTTGAGATTCTTCTTGAGGCCTCGCATACTGGTGCGTAATCTACTACAGGTAAAGTCTCCAAGGCATTTTAAATATCTATTCAGGAGATTCCTAAACTGGATCGTAATAAAATAGATAAGGAAAAATAGATGGCAAAAAGTTTCAGTGTACTATATGGAAGAAATTCTGTTTGCGAAAGACTTAAAGCTCGACCTTCCAGCGTAAAGAAGGTATTCATAAGAGAAGGGCTCGACCTTAATGATATAGAGACCCTTGCAGGAAAGCATAATATTACTATAGAGCGCCTCTCTCCAAAGGAACTCGAGAAGATGAGGC
>CAYLIX010000250.1:0-1645 GCA_964383775.1 uncultured Planctomycetia bacterium | reverse complement strand
CCAGCAACAGTCTTAATCTCTTCTGTAGCCTTCTTTGTATCATATGACTTGACGCATACAATTATAAGGTCTGAGCCTTTTAAATCCTGAGGATTAACTGTAGCCTTAATAGGAGTTTTAAATTCGCCGCTTATCCCCTCAACTTTTAAGCCGTTTTTATTAAGATATGCGGCTCTTTCTTTTCTTTTATCAAAGATAGACACGTCTTGTCCGGATCTTGCCAGAAAGGCAGCAAACAAAGATCCCATTGCACCCGGTCCTACTATTGCAATCTTCATTTAAAGACATGCTCCTTGGCGGGAAACTGCTTATCTTTTACCTCTTTGATGTATTGTTGTGCGGCATCTTTTATGGCTGGAGCTAAATTAATATACTTTTTGACAAATTTCGGAGTAAATCGTTCAAAAAGGCCCACCATGTCATGCGTGACTAAGACCTGACCATCGCAATCAAGACCTGCGCCTATGCCTATGGTTGGGATCTTGATATTATCAGTTACCATCTTTCCTAACTCAGCTGGAACGCATTCCAAGACTATTGAAAAACAACCCATGCTCTCTAATCTCTTAGCATTATCTACGATTCTTTGCGCTGCTTCGGGAGTCTTGCCCTGGACCTTAAAGCCTCCTAGCTTTTCTACGCTCTGAGGCGTTAAACCAAGATGCCCCTGTACGGCTATGCCGGCTTTTATCATGGCCTCTGTTGACTTAAAAGAAGCCTCTTCTTGATTCTCTATCTTTACGGCATCACAGCCTGCTTCTTCTATGAAACGCTTTGCATTCTTTATCGCATCCCCTGGGGTGTCAAAAGATTTATATGGCATATCTCCTACAACAAGTGCGGCCTTAGCCCCTCTTGTGACCGCCTGAGAATGGCGTATCATATCCTCCATAGTAACAGATAGTGTATCCTTATAGCCTAAGACAACCATGCCTAGAGAATCACCAACTAAAAGCATATCAACACCTGCTGCGTCAAGTATTGAAGCTGTAGGGTAATCATAAGCTGTAAGCATGGTGATTTTTTCACCACGCTTTTTCCTTGCCTGTAATTCTTGGATTGTTATTTTAGTAGTCATTTTTTTCTATATGCATCCAGGTATGAATCGCAGTATATATGTTTATTCAACAAGAGCTCAGAGGTTATCATGGCATCCATCAGCTCTTTATCCAACGGATCAACTATTGCCCCAGATAAACCATTTGTTATGCACATCACTAGATATATAGCATTAATAAGGGGTCTATTCTTCGTCCCTTGAGAGACATTGCTCAATCCGACAACGGTCTGTGGAGGGGGATCGCTTAAGATGCTAAACTCCTTTAAGACCTCCAAAAGCTCAAGGCACTGTGCTTGTGCAACATTGACAGGCATGACTATCGGATCTATATAGACATCCTCTAGCGGAAGATCTTCCTCCATAGCCCTTGCAAGAATCTTTGCGGCCAATTCACACTTTGTGTTCTTGTCTCTTGGTATGCCCTTCTTATCCATAGTTAAGCCAATGAGCTTGGCCTTGTACTTCTTTGCCATAGGGACATATATATTTAATTTATCATCATCGGCTTTTGTGGAATTTATCATAGAGCCTTCACCAGCAACCTTTAAACCTTCTTCTATTACATCAGGTTTTGTGCTATCTATC
>CAYLIX010000249.1:0-1687 GCA_964383775.1 uncultured Planctomycetia bacterium | reverse complement strand
GGAGACCTGCGGTGACTTCGCTTGAGAAACCAGCCGGTAATAAGAGCTCCAGTTCCACCTCGTCCATCCCTTCAAAAAGACCCGTGGGGCGGGTTTCAATAGATGCCATTCTGCCTGCCAAGACAGCCTCAGATTGCAATTTCGATAGTTCTGCTGCACTAAAAGTCTCGACATCTCTTCTTCTATATAGATGTATCTTAGCTCCGCTTGTTGGGTGTTCACTATGCATAGCCTCAATAGTATTATAACGAGCTATTCGTTCCTTTACGCCATCTACATCGGTTATCACGCCATTGCTAGCCTCCCCTGTCTCCTCGGCTTCAAATGCTATCAGGGTTACTGCAGCATTTGAAAGAGGTTTTTCTTCGCTTATACTTAAAGCTTCTACTTTTAATCTTAATTTAAAAAGATTAAAACTGGATACTATCCTCCCGGATAAATTATCTATTCCTATATCATTCATGGCAGCTATGATATTTGCGAATTCTTGTGGTTTGCTACCGAATAAATAACTTACATTATCTTCGCCTATCATGGGTACAATTTTGTCTATAAATATATCTATTTCCCTTATAGCAATTGTAAGATACGTGAATGCAACTGCATGATGCGTAAATACATGCTTTACATTTTCTTCTACAAGAATAGGCATAAGTTTATTAATAAACTTATCTACTCCTAAGTTATTTATACGGGTTATGTCTCCTGCAAATACATTTGGATCATTCCAGAATTTATATTTTATGTTGTCTTCCCCTAGAGCAGGCATGAGTCTATTTATGAATATATCTACTCCTAAGTTATTTATGGCAGTTATGGCACGTTCAAATCCACTCACACTTAATGCGAGCGGATCTACTTCTAATACATCTGGGGAACTTATATCTTCTGTGTTTTCTGTAGGCGTGGGTGAAAAAGTGGAAATCAGCATAATTTTTTTAATATCTGTGTGAATTACGCCGACGACATCATCTTGAATACCACTTGAGGCAATTATATCATATGCAGGTCTATTATGTGGTCTACTTCTCTGTATTTCTTCTAAAAATTCTCTTCCAAATACATCGATAAGCTTTTGTGGAACTTCAACATCTCCTATCATAGGCGATGTGCGGACTAATTCTTCTACGGAATCAGCTGTTGTATTAAATAAAGCTATAAATTCTGATATAAGATCACCCTTATCCATTTTGGCTTGATAAAGACTGTCTAAATGAGGGTATAATGCATCCCAAATGTTTACGTCACTTTGTTTTTTATATTCACCAAGCCATGTTACCTCAAAGGCTTTCTCGGATATACCATATCCTCTGGCTGTATCTATTACTGTTTGACAAAATCTTTCATATATAATGGCTGCTTTTTTATTTTTTGTTTTATCAGTATCAGGTTTTAGGTTTTCACGGAGTGCAAAACTCATAAGCTGCACATCCCTGATAACTCCTCGTATACCTATGGGTACTTTTATGCTTCTTCCATCAGGTAAAGTCATTGGTAACCCATATATAAGTTCTTTGGCTCCCATGTGATATATGTAATCCGGGTCGGTTGGGTCATAGTGAGGGATAATTAATCCAAGGTAATCTGTGCGTTTTTTATCGGTAGCTTTTCTACCTCTGATGATATCATCCAAAACACCTGCTCCTGTTATAAGCACGCTGGATTGAGACCCCATTAGGGAAACAAG
>CAYLIX010000248.1:0-1691 GCA_964383775.1 uncultured Planctomycetia bacterium | reverse complement strand
CCATGTTTATTATATCCCAGGTACCATCTCCGTTGTTCTTGTACCAGTACCATGTGTTCCCTGGCGCATAGATAAAATCTACTAAGCCGTCACCATTTATCTCAACAAATTTAATGTATCCTCTTCTTGGACTACGGCTATCAAATTCGCTGCCCATGCTTGTCTTATCCCAGGAACCTTCTCCGTTATTCTTGTACCAGTACCACGTACCGCTAGGGCCATATATAAAATCCATCAGGCCATCGCCATCTACATCTATATTTACGCAGTGTGCACTTCCTACGTGAAAATCTGGATGGTTGGTCATGGTAGTAGCTGATCCAAATGCTGTTGCTACATTGTTATAATCAAATGTCACAGGAGGCAGGCTAGAAGTTGTATCAGAACCATATTGAGTAATTGATGTAATAAGATCACCCATGATACTATCTGTATATGTAATTTGGTAAGATCTCACGCGACCATGGTCAACGGAATCTACATCGATCTCTTTAAGTCGCTTTCTTGTAGTCACTGGCCAGGAGCTACGGCAATCTATAATAGGATGGGTATTATTTTCGAGATGAAATGTTATTATGTTCTTTGGATTAAGGCCTGTTGCTCCAGCATATTTAATCTGGTATGGATAGACTTGCTCTTGGTCCTTAACATAGGTTATCTCCATATAATTGCCGTTTATGTCGATGACCTTGTCTAAGTAGTATTTGTGAATTTCGTTAGCACCTCGGCGTAGCTGAGAAGCTGCTGTCTGTCCATAAAAGTACTTTGTACCAGCCTTATCTATGATCTCCCAATAGCCGCTTTTGAGTGTCATTCTTGCAAAGCTGGACTCGGTCTTCAAAGAATATCTATCACCGTTTATGCTGACCATCTCTTGAGAAGAGCCTTGGTTTATTAGAAGAAACATGTGGTCTGATGTATCGTATGTTGCCACACTCTTTCTTGCACCTAGTCTTACAATATGGCCTAGTTCTAAATCCCATCCTCTACCGCACCAAGTCCTCTGTCCCCCTGATTGATACGATAGTGACATATTGGGCTGTATTCCTGCTCTTCCTGGGGCAGCTGCAATAGGAATATTTATAGTGGCCCTGCCTGTACTTATGTCGGTTTCATATTGCGGGTTTAGAATACCAGATATAATAAGTGGCTCTTCTGTGGTGGGTCCTGGATCGCCCTCGCTGGCTATCTTTGCTTCCTGCCGGTTGGGCTCATCTGCCTCAGCCACCTCCTCAGCCTCTTCAATTACTTCTGGCTCAGGCTCGGCTAGTGTCTCTTCTGCAAGAGGTGCTTCTTCGTGGGGAACAGGCTCTTCAGATATGGCGTATGGCGCAATAATATGAAGGAATAATATAGGTACAAGTACTAGCGATATTGATCTCTTTATTGATCTCTTCATAATACATTACCGTCTCTATTAATTTTCGGGTAGTTCAACCGGGCCTCTGGCTGCGTAATATTCAGGATCGGTAGTATCAGAGCCAAGATTACCATCCGTGACTTCAATAAGGACATCGTGGTCGCCGATATCATCTTCATCAGGTGTCCACTCATATTCATTGGAAGTGCTCCAATCCTGCACCTCTTCGCCATCTATAGAAAATCTATAAGTCAGGATATCATTAGGATCGGGGTCAGAAGCTGTGGCTATGATCTTTGTAACTTCATCTATAAAGACTATAGTATAGGTA
>CAYLIX010000247.1:0-1695 GCA_964383775.1 uncultured Planctomycetia bacterium | reverse complement strand
AGCTTAAGGATTCCGCTTATAACCTAGCAAGGCTCATAAGCTTTGTTCAGGAAAAGAGTATCGTAGAAGCTACCCAGCACAAACTTGTCATAGAAAAGGGCACCTCAAGATATCGTATCACAAAAAGCGATCTAGAAGATCCCAAAAAGTTTATTCGTCTTGAAGGGCGCTATGGTAAGACCTTTTCTCTACCGAAAGGTGTAAAGATTAAGAGCGATAAACCGGAGATACTATTTTTTCCTGACGGGCACAGTGAGAAGGCTGTGATCACATTCTCAAGGGGGAGCAAAAAGACCGTCATTAAGATAAAAGGGAATTTAGGTTATGTTGAGATTGAATAGATGTAAGAAGGCAGGAGGAGGATTTCTATTGCTCGAGGTACTGGTATCTATGGCCATTATATCAATCGGGTTGGTATATATCGTAAGATCCTTTTCCAGCTCTATGAGGGCAATCGATACGTCAAATAAGTTCTTAAAGTCGGTTGCGCTTATAGAAGAGAAGATGTGGGAGATTGAAGCTGCAGCCGGTATTGAGGCGGGGCAAGACCATGGACGTTTTGAAGATGCAGAAGGCTATACATGGAATATAGAGGCAGAAGAGATAGAAGATAGTAATATAAACGATGTAAAATTGAAGGTTGAATGGAAAGGCCCTTCTGCAACACAGAGGGTGTCTGTCGAGACTTATGTATGGAATAAAGAAGAGTAGAGATGCCTTTACACTACTTGAGTTACTGCTCGCAATTACTATATTTTCAATAATTGCGACTGCATTATATTCAAGCTTCTATTCAGGCCTGAAGATACTGAAACGTTCTGAGGAAGCCATGAAGCTTCATCAGGACCTAAGGTTCGTCACAGAGGAGCTTTCCCTCGAATTACGTAATGCGCTTATTACGCCTCTACAAACTGAAGAGAATGCGCTGACTCAAGAACTGGAAGAAGAGAAGGTCTACTATTTTAGAGGAGATCGTAAGGGGTTCAGATTTGTTTCATTAAAGAACGAGGGGGTGTGCGAACTTGGGTACCGCTTTAAAGGAGACCAAGCTAATACATTCCTTCGTACAGCAAGATTTCAATCACATGGATTTACATCGCAGCCGGAAAGGGATGAAGAGCTTCTTGTTGGCATCTTAGAGGATGTAGAAGTCTTGTACAGTTATGAGGGGCAAGATGAGGACGCGCCCATTGTCTGGCTCGATATCTGGGAAATTGAGGAGATGCTGCCACTCGGCATCAAGGTCAGATTAAGGCTTAAAGGCTTGGGCGATCTCAGCGAGCTAACAAAGACTGTCTATCTACCGGTCGGCGAACTGGGTAAACAGGGAGAATTGGAGTGAAGAGAAAGAGAGGCGTTATACTTATAGTAACGACATGGATCCTGGCCATATTGACCCTCTTTGCAATCGGTATAGGTTTTAGGACAGGCCTGGAGATTAAGCTTACGGGTTATAATCTGGACAGGATAAAAGCCCTTTATGTAGCCAAGGCTGGCATTAAGTCAGCCATTGCACAAAAGTGGATGGAATATATTTCAGGAAGGTCTCTAGGCGCAGATGCCTTTAATGAAACCGCTTCAAATGATAAGGATCTATTTAAGGATGTAGAGCTTGGCAATGGAAGGTTTTCTCTGAATTACACACCTGGTGAACTCGATAGATCAGACAGAGAGATTATATTATACGGGCTTGAA
>CAYLIX010000246.1:0-1711 GCA_964383775.1 uncultured Planctomycetia bacterium | reverse complement strand
CACACGCTATGAATCAGATTATGTAGTGGAAGCTGGTAAGCCAACGACTGCGTATCCTACGCCAATTAGCATTACTGAAGGCGATGAGACAAAGAGGGTCTTTGTATGGAAGGGCATAGATGGCCAGTATCTATCCCCAGTAAGAATAGAGAAGCACGTAATCATAGCTGGAATAACTGATGACAAGATGGCAAGCATCATGATAGAGGCATGGGCAACAGGTGTAAAAGGCGGCCTCTATCTATTTAAGGCTGAAGGTATATTAGAGGCCAAGAATGGCCTGGTGCTTGCTAATGGAGATATATTTAATGAAGAGCGGACCAAGAAGAATGGGCTGCGCGTTGCATTCGATGTTGCTACAAATCTATTGATTACCCAGAGGACATCACCAGATGACCCGGGTTATAAGAATACCTTTGAAGTAAGAAATCCAAAGGGTGGAGAGTTTACAGTCAAACCAGGCGCAATACTCGCCTTTACATCAAAAGGCCTGCATATCATAGATGCATGGTGCATAATAAATGAAGATTATAATACGCGAAAGAAGTATGCAGAAGCAGCACCAGGCAGTGAGGGTGAAGATAAAGGCGGGCATGCATCATTTGCTGTAATTAACCTTAAGAAGAATTCTGCTGATGGCAATGTCATAATAGAGAAAGGGCAGGAAGCAAGGATGATAAATGGCAGCTTTGCCATAATGCCCGGGACCATTATAAATAATAATAGCGCTGATGATATAGGTATTAAAGTAATGAAGGGAGACAAGCATATAGGTACTGTGGGTGGTGGTAGGGCAGAGCTATTAAAGGCTGATGAGCTTATGCCTATTGGTGTAGCTGGGGCAGGCAGTGACCTGGAGAATCTGATAAAGAGGAGGACCGGCACGCTAAAGAAGGCGCTCAATAATATAAGGAGAGAGATAGGTGCAAGGGGTGCAGCAAATGATCTTGAGCGCGCTATACTCTCACTTACTGCAGAAGATCTTAGCAAGGATAATCCATGGGCAATACTTGCATCAAAGAGTACAGGTTTTGATAGAGATGATGTAAGCAAGCTCTTGATAGATACCTTTACACGCAGGATGAGGCTTGCAGAGGGTGGACTTGATACGAGCATGGAAGGCCAATTGGATGGTCTCAATTGCGTCTCTATGCACGCACTTGCAGGCCAGACTGCTGCGCTATTTGGACTGAATTGGGATATAGCATTTGTGGACGGATTACAAGATCCGCACGTAGCCATTGTGGATAGAGATACAAAAGGGTTTATAGAGCTTACTGTAAGAGGCAAGGTAGAAGCCTTAACTGGTAAACTTCTCCAGGATCTTCATACAAGATATAGGAATGCTTCAGCCGATGGTACACTCAATAATATTAATGTAACACTCATATCTGTTACAGATGGCAGCATAGTTACGCTCAATGGATTCAGCAATTACTGGAATAAGGATGGCGTCTGGAAAGGCGGGGCCATGAGCATAGCAGGCTTCTCACCTACAGCTGTGCTTAATATAGAGCAGGCAAAGCGCTTATATGCTGCTGCAAGCAATCGCTACAGCGCAGCCATGGGCGAGAGTGACCCAGGTAAGCGTAATAAGCTCATGACTGAGGCAAAGGATATAATAGGCGGTGTCCAGGCGCTTATGGGCAAGGCAGATGAGGCGATAAATAAGAAACTTAGCCTTGCTAGCAGCGAAGGATTTGATATAAAC
>CAYLIX010000245.1:0-1726 GCA_964383775.1 uncultured Planctomycetia bacterium | reverse complement strand
CAGTATCTAAAGCAGCGGTCTTTGCGATCTCTTTTGAGAGCCCAAGCTTAATACCGCTTGCTATTAAAAGCTCTGCCAGATAAAAAAAGTATGCAGGCCCGCTTCCTGATATTGCAGTGATAGCGTCGAGGTCCTTCTCCTTTACCTCAACTACATCTCCTATGGATGATAGGATCTTCTTTACCTGCTTTGCCATCTGGCTCGTAACATGCCTTGAACATGAGACTGCACTAAAACCCTTCTTTATAAGGGCAGGCATATTCGGCATTACCCTTACTACTGCCACCCCCTTACCCAGAATAGATGTGATTCTCTTTATGGTGATTCCAGCCGCTATTGAGATAACGAGCTTCTTCTTATCCAATGATTCGGATATATCAGTCAGCACAGAGTCTATATCCTGGGGTTTAACAGCCAGTATGATAATATCAGACCCTTCTGCAACCATGGAATTATTAAATGTTGCATCTACATTATAAAATCCCTTTATGCGGTTTAGCTTTGCAGAGTCTGTATCTGAGACTGATATATTCTTATACAAAGCAACCTTATTGGAGATGATACCCTTTAGTATCGCCTCCCCCATACTCCCACAACCGATTATACCTATCTTCTTCATCTTTAGCTCTCCTTAAAGATGGCACTTCCTATACGAACCATGTTAGCGCCTTCTTCTATGGCTATATCAAAATCCTGGGACATACCCATGGATAAGTACTTCATCTCAATATTTGGAATAAGCTCCTGTGATACTGCATCATAGATTTCGCGTAGCCTCTTTAAGTGCGGCCGTACTGTCTCTGCATCCTCTGCAAGCGGTGTGATCGTCATAAGTCCGAGTACTTTTATATGCTGCAATGCTGAAACCTCGCGAAGGAAATTCGATGCCTCTTCAGGCTTTATGCCGTACTTTGCTTCTTCACCAGATGTATTTACCTGAACCAGCACTTCTGCTATCTTACCAGCTTTATTCGCCTCTTTATCGATCTTTCTTGCAAGCTCTATAGAATCGAGTGAGTGTATAAGATCAAATAGCTCTAAGGCGTCCTTGACCTTATTGGTCTGGAGATGGCCTATCATATGCCACTTAGCACCTGGCAATACATTAGCCTTCTTCTTCTGTGCCTCCTGGACACGATTCTCCCCAATATCCCTCATACCCTGCATAAAGGCATCGCTTATGGTATAAGGGTCTACCCCCTTTGTCACAGCAACAATGGCAATTTCAGATGGGTCTCTACCCACCTTTTTGCAGGCTGCATTTATCCGTTTATTTATATTCTTTAAATTGTCCTTTATCATAATTAACAGATAAGAGTATCATATATAGATGGGCTTGTCAATACTACACAGCTCCTGCGAGCATCTTGCCCTTTTGCTGGGCCGGTTCTACACTCTGAACTCTAGGTACTGGTAGGCCCGAGTTAGGCTTGGTTAGCTGTAAAACTACAAATTCACCATTAAGAACAGTATCGGGATAAAGGATTGTGCGGTCTCTTAAGGCGGCCTTGACGACTTCCTTTCGCCCGTCTAATTTGAAATCTACCACCCGTAACTGTCCGTCAATATCGTGCATATCTAAAAATTTTGAATGCGCTATATAAATATACCCCCCGTCTTTTGTATGCGCGCATACATTTCTATAAAATAGATTATTGTAATGCGGTTTGTCCGTTAACTCGCCTCCATAACCGGGATACCTTACCATCACCATATCAAATCCGTC
>CAYLIX010000244.1:0-1752 GCA_964383775.1 uncultured Planctomycetia bacterium | reverse complement strand
GATAGCTCAGAGCAGCTGTTGCCTTCATAAAAGCTAATGCCGTTCCTAATGGAATATCCTTCTTGAATAAGACCACCGCTATCTGCTCATTTGCTGCGCAGCTTCCATACATCGGTACTCCAAGTATAGCAGCGAGAGGAACTGAAAAAGGCCCTGCCTTACTTATTGCCCCGTGTATTGTTTCCTGGGGGATATAGTTATGAATAAATGCACCTATACCCACACCAAGCAATACCCACATCCATAGTTTCCTTGTGATTGATCTGGCTTCATCTATCCCAAAGGCAATTCTTTCTCTTATACCTGTATACACTTTTTCTTTGGCTTGTTGCACATCTTTTGTGACTAAACCTTTAACAAGGTACTTCTCTAGGCGCATCTTGCCCAGGATAACACCAGAGACAACGCCTATCGCAATTCCACTTAACACATAAAGAAGAGTGATTTTCCACCCGAAAAAACCCAGCATTACTATTACTAAATACTCGTTGATTAAAGGCGAGGTCACTAAAAATGAGAATGTGACTCCCAGGGGAATGCCAACTTCCAGGAAGCTCAAAAAAATAGGTATAGATGAACATGAACAAAATGGAGTTATTGAACCAAATAGTGAGGCAAAAAAATTACCTAGCATTTTCTTCTTGCTGATCCAATTTTTAATCTTATTCTGAGAGATATACGTTCTAATGAAACCAATGGCTGCTATCATAAAGAATAGCAGTAGCAGTATTTTAACAGAATCATATAAAAAGAAATTGACTACTCCTGCCAACCTTGAATCCGGGCTGAATCCAAAAAGAGAATAAACCAACCAGTCTATTATCAGCTGCAGCATGACTTCTCTTTGTCCTTACTATCACAGCAAGGTTTTGTCTTTGCCTTTTCTTCCATCTTTTTATCTAGCTTCTCCATTAACTTACCAAAAAAACTTTTCTTCTTTGTGGGGTTATTCATTTCTTCCTCCTTGTAATTTTGCAACAACCGCCTTCTATCTTTATTGCTTTAATATTTACCAGCGCATCTCCTATCTTATTATGAGCAGAAGCAATTATTCTTGAAAAGGTGGGCCGAGAAATCTTTAGCTTCTTTGCTGCTCTTTCTTGCTTCAAACCTTCATAATCAGCCAGCCTTATCGCCTCAAATTCATCCAGAGTCATATATACACCGTCCAATTTATCCAGCGGCTCACATTGCGGCCTGAAACACCGTTCACCTGGTTCGCACTTAACCCACCGGGTCTTCTTTGGCCTCATAATGCTGCTCCTTAGTTATGAACATATGTTCATAACATTATAACCTTATTTTGGCTTTCCGTCAAGAAAAAGGTTATCGTATGGTACCAGACACCTAGCTATAGTGTAAATATAAGGGAAATTGTTCAGTTTCAGTCAGTTTCAATCAGTTTCAGACGCTTTAGGTTACTTCTTATTGTACAACATAACGCCCTCCTTCTTACAGATAAAAGCCGTAAGGCGCTTTATCCCCCTCGACTACGCTCGGGGCAGGCAAAAGAAGATAAATAACACCAAGATCCTTCGTCGGCTTCGCCTCCTCAGGATGGCATGGGCCTTTAAAGGATAATCTCTTTTTCTTCTTCTCTGGAATAAGGGTTGAAGTTCTTACAGATCCTTGCCTTGCTGCATTCATGGCAGAAGACAGTGCAGTAGTAGTGGACATTATATGGCTCCTTCGCCATCATTTGACATAGAGGGCAATCTTCATCAAATCCATCGCCATTAATAATTTCATTTA
>CAYLIX010000243.1:0-1765 GCA_964383775.1 uncultured Planctomycetia bacterium | reverse complement strand
AATTGCATTGGATAAAATCTCTATCTATCAAGTCTCCATTCCTATAGCAATATGTCTCTTCTTTATGATGTATCCAATTATGGTAAAGATAGATTTTGCCGAAGTTATCAAGGCAGGAAAGACACCAAAGCCTGTAATCCTGACATTAGTAGTAAACTGGTGCATCAAGCCCTTTACCATGCTCGCCATTGCAACACTATTCTTAGGGGTACTATTCAAGGATTGGCTTCCTGGCCTTGAGATAGTCAAGAATGGACAGCAGGTGGAACTATACAGGTCGTATATTTCCGGGTGTATCTTACTAGGTATAGCGCCCTGTACTGCAATGGTCCTTGTCTGGGGCCATTTATCAAGAGGCAATGACGGCCATACACTCGTAATGGTGGCCATAAATTCTCTGGCAATGCTCTTATTATATGCGCCGCTTGGTGGGTGGCTATTGGGTGTTAATAGAATGCCTATTCCCTGGCAGACCATAGTATTATCTGTGGTGATCTATGTAGGGTTACCGCTCTTCTTAGGCTACCATACACGCAAATGGCTGATCAAGAATAGGGGTATTGAATGGTTTAAGGATAAATTCCTGCATTATCTGACACCAGTATCTATTAGTGCGTTGCTCGTTACGCTTATCTTACTATTCTCTTTTAAGGGTGAGCTCATAATCAACCAGCCTCAGGTCATATTCTTAATAGCCATACCGCTATTTATCCAGACATGCCTGATCTTTGGCCTGACATACACGCTTGCAAGGACATTGAAACTTTCATACAGGGATGCAGCTCCTTCAGCACTCATAGGTGCAAGCAATCATTTTGAAGTGGCCATAGCTACTTCGACGATTCTTTTTGGATTATCTTCAGGGGCTTCACTTGCCACGGTGGTAGGTGTATTAATAGAGGTCCCAGTCATGCTGATGCTCGTAAGGATATGCGTAAGAACCAGGCATATATTTACCAGTTAATAACCTATACAAAAGACTAGACAATAGCTATACAATATGCTATCCTTGTATTATGTTTAAACCTGATTATAGAATAACAGAATATCTGCTTCAACTTATTGAGCAGATTGCTTCGATCTCTGTAAAGATCGAGGCGAAGAGAATAAGATTCCCCTTGATGGCAAGGCTGCAGAGAGAGGCCCTGGAGCGAAATGCCCATTCATCGACTTCAATAGAAGGAAACACGCTCTCTCTGGCCCAGGTCTCTGCCTTGAATCAAAATCATGATATTACAGCTGATTTCAAGCAAAAACAGGAAGCCCTCAATTATATTAAGGCGTTACGCTGGATAACAAAAGACCCTAAAAGAAGAATAAATAAGACCAATCTATTACACCTGCATACGATTATTGTAAAGAGCTTACTTTCTGATGAAAAATCCGGAAAGCTTAAAAAGAAACAAAACCATGTAATAAACGAAAAGAAGATAGTTATTTATACACCACCTTCACCAAAAGAGTGCCAAAGATTAATTTCCGAACTTTTAAATTGGACCAGTGCAGATATGAAGGCGCACCCTATTATCGTTAGTGCTATCCTTCATCATCAATTCGTCACTATCCATCCCTTTTCTGATGGAAATGGCAGGGTAGCAAGAGCTGTTGCGCAATGGGTGCTTTATCAAAGGGGTTTTGATCCGCAGCACATTCTTTCATTAGATGATTTTTATGCCGGTGATAGGAAGGGATACTATAGTAAGATTCAGCAAGTAAGAGATCTTGATTACGATTTTACGTATTGGATCGAATATGTAGCAGAAGC
>CAYLIX010000242.1:0-1797 GCA_964383775.1 uncultured Planctomycetia bacterium | reverse complement strand
TAAAGCAGCCAGATTATTAGGAACGACTAGAGATACTCTTAAAAGACATATTGAAAGTAACTCACCAGAGGAGGTTGGCGATAAGAGGTTGCGTGATATGTTGCGTTGCTTATTCTATTTAGACGTAAGGGATAAGGTTGCAGCACTTCGTGCCTCAGGCAATCATATTAGCGACATAGCAGAAATCTTAAATATAGGGATTTATGATTTATATACAATGCTTTTAAATGATAGGGTAGATATTGTAAGCGCTGCCCCTATGGATACATATTCTGATGTAGCTTCTTTTGTAGATTGGATTCAAGAAAATAGACTTAAGTCCTTAAGTGATGCTGCCCTATGTGATAGAACAAATGAATTGAGAAGTGCTTTAGAGGATGGAAGGAGTCTTAGTGGGCTTTTACCAGAGGCATTTGCTGTAGTTAAAGAAGCAGCCAGAAGAAAAGGAGAAAGAGCAGATGACCCCCCAAATTTAGCTATAACAGAGGAACATATTTGTGCTGCTGTAGCACTTCATAAAAAAGAAAGACCACAAGAGCTTTCAAGAACAAACCGACGATTAGCCATAGCCATGCTGACTTATCTGGATGCACTTGGAGGCCAGAGAACGGATGTCGACAAATTCTATCATAAAATTGGTTATGAAGATAGCAGAGTGATGCGAGCTATATTCAATTTTCTGAGGCTGCGTTTAGATATAGCAGATGTCCAAGCACCAAAAGACCTTGGTGGTCCTGGTGCAACGAAACAATCAGCAGATGATGCTATAGTAGAGTGGATAAGGCAAGGTAGAGTTATAAAATGTCATATGGGTAGCAATCTCTCTTATGTGCCTGCACTAAAAGAAGGCACAGAGTATGAAGGAACGTTTAGTGATATAGGGCATGTGCTTGGACACTCATTTTTTACAGGTGCAGAAATTAAAAGGTTATGCAGCTATCTAACAAAGCATGGCATAAGTCCCAATGAAGTTACAATCGGCGTAATAAGAGGAGAGGCTTTTGTAAATCCTGCAGATGATGGCACATTTACAATAGTCCATGCTGGAGAGAGTACACGTACTATATGGTTTGGAGAACTACTCTTAAGAGATCTACTTAAAAAAGAACAAGATAGGCATGCCGAGTATATATTTGGCCATGATGTAAGACATATAACAAATCCAGATGAAGCTCAATCTCACCATGCAACAAAAGCCTATAGACAGACACGCAGCGCAGTCAGAAGAAGATGTAAACGATTAGAGATAGATGGACGAAGAACCCTTAGAGATCAGGTCTTATCTAATAAAAGCGGGAGGGCATTTGTTGCATATCCTGAAAAAGCAGGGTTTAGGAGAGGACGTCTTGAACAAGAGACCCAATGGTGTGGATGGTTCATGGATAATCTTTCTTTGGGGCTACAGGAAGATCTGAGAAGCACCCATAGAGAGTTTGATTATGTTACAGGTACTGGGGTAAGTGCTGTACCTATAGCTGGATATATGGTGGATTATGGAAAAGCTCTCCTTGCTAGGGCGCCAGAGTTATCAGAGAATGGCAAATTGCTTTTATTAGGTGGCGCATGTAAAAAACTCTTTCAGGTTCTTAGGATTCTTTCTATAAGGCCGAGAGAAAGCGCTCAACCTAGACTTAATATAGATGATATATATTATGCAGAACTGACAAGAGTACTTAAAAACAGAGAAGATAACCGACGTTTCCTAAGTTACTTCGATTCAATAGGTTTATATCGTGACACCAGGCCCATACTGGTTGTAGATGATCATGATCCTCGTTTAATAGAAGCTTTTGTAGA
>CAYLIX010000241.1:0-1811 GCA_964383775.1 uncultured Planctomycetia bacterium | reverse complement strand
GAGTCTCACCATATTTAACTTATACCTTCTGTGGTTCAGCATGTTATAGACACCATCTATCAGTTCATCGGTGACATGGCTCTTGTCAAAGAAGACCTCACCTATCTTTCTCTTTAGGTAGGCTTTTGTAGGGTGAATCTGGTAATCTTTTTCATGAGTGCGCTCAAAGAGACCGGAGCTTCCGGTCAATATGAGTCCCTTTACCTTGCCCGAGTCATTCAGCGTAAGATCTATGGCAATGTGGCCCCCTAAAGAGTTTCCCATATATATAGCCTTATCAAGCCCCTTAGAATCTGCAAAGTCCGATACGTACTTTGAGAGAAAGTTTATATTACACTCTTCTTTGGTGAGATCAAGATACGGCAGCTCCAGGGCTATCATCCTGTACTGCCCAGAGAGGCATTCTATTACAACATCCCAGTTTGCGGCACGGCCGAACATGCCATGTAGCATTACGATGGGCTCGCCTGTACCCTTCTCTATCGTTTTATACTTCACCCCGCACCTCTAATACCCCGTTTACCTCTTGTAAGAGGTGCGGGGTTCATCTCTTTGTACTGGGCCCTATATAGCGGCCATCATAGAAATAGTCGCCTATATTTAGATTCTTCTTCTTGAGGCGCTGGAGCCTCTTTTTGCGCTTATTCTTCTGTTGGTGCGCTACCTTAAAACGTTTTCTTCTTCCCATGGTTATCCCCTCTTAAGTGTAGATATGCGAATAAAAGAATATAAAGAACAGAAGGGCAAATATCATGGTGGAGATGGCTGGAAAGATCGTCAGCTTAATCCAGTCGATGAAGCTTATGGAGCGCCCCCTATCCTTTTCGAGCGTGCCTATCGCTATTATGTTTGCCGTAGAGCCTATTATCGTAAGGTTGCCTCCAAAGCAGGCCCCAAAGAGAAGCGTCCACCAGAGGATATCCCGTAATGGGTTGGCCACCACCAGGTCCTTTATTATCGGCGTAAGGGCAGCGACCACTACGACGTTATCGAGGAAGCTTGAGACCACAGCGCTCCCCATGAATATCAGGCTCGTGAGTGCTGTCATGGACTCTCTTACCAGGTCCATGAGCCTGTCTGCGAGTACCTGTGTAGCGCCGGTACCTGCCAGTATGCCTGACTGGGCAAAGAGGAAGATGAAGAAGAGTATGGTCCACCACTCCACCCCCTCGGATATATAGGACCTTGCCCTGTGCCTCCGCCACATCATCACAAATGCTGAAGAGATGAGCGGTATAATAAGGAGCACTGTGTTGCTTTTAAGGCCTAGGGTCAATTCGATACGGTGATGAAAACTTATCGCGATCAGTGTAGCCCCAAGAACGAGAAACCCTATCTTGAGATTTCTCTCGGGTGGAACTGAGAGCAGCTTTACAAGAAAGTCATTAGGGCTGTACATCTGTATCTTCTCCTCCAGTTCTGCCAAGGGTTTCTTCATCACGATAAACAGCGTGCCCAGGAGTATGGTCGTTGCCAGCACCATAAGCGGAAAGGAGTGTATTAGAAAATCCTCAAACGTAAGGCCGCTCTTTGCAGCTATGAAGATACCGATGGGATTCCCTATGACCGTGCCAGTAGAGCCTATATTGGTGGCCAGGACGCTTGCCACGATAAAGGGTATGGGGTCTATCTCAAAATAGTCGCTTATCTCAAATATGACCATGATCATAAAGACTATGGATGAGACCTCGTCTATCACGCAGGCCATTATGGCGGATGAGAATGTAAGGGCTATCAGAAACTTCCTTGCGGTCATATTCTTCATGCAGAGCGCTCGGCTCAAGAGCCACGTAAAGACCCCGAGCTCCTTA
>CAYLIX010000240.1:0-1818 GCA_964383775.1 uncultured Planctomycetia bacterium | reverse complement strand
GCACTTGGGGTTACCCCGGAGATTCTGGATGCTTGGCCAAGTGAAACTGGTTTGATCTTATCAAGCTTTTCAATGATCTCACGCGATAGGCCTGATATGCTAGAGAAGTTTATATCATCAGGTATTTTTATCTTCTCAATATCTTCCATCCTCTTTATGGCAGATATCTGTCTCTTGATAAAACCATCGTATTTTACCAGTAATTCTACCTGCCCTTCATATTCAACAGGAACCTCATCACCAATGATATCCAATTCTCTAAGTGTCGCACAGCTTACCTGTGGCCTGCGCAAAAATTCAGAGACTGAGACCGATTTATGGAGTGGGGCCATTTCGCGGACTTCTAACATCTTATTCATTGCTCTAGTCGGATTTATCTGTCTTGTATTGAACATATCTGTAGCTGCATCTATTGCATCCTTTTTCATCTTTGCCTTCTTAAAACTCTCTTCTGACACAAGCCCTGCATCGTGACCATATTTTCTTAAGCGTATATCCGCATTATCTTCTCGCACCATCAATCTGTATTCTACCCTTGAAGTAAACATACGATACGGCTCATTGGTTCCTTTTGTTATGAGATCATCAATAAGAACACCTATATAGCTATCCTGTCTCTGAAGAATTAGAGGTTTTTCCCTTTTTAGTTTCAATGCGGCATTGATTCCAGCTATCAACCCCTGACAGGCTGCTTCCTCATAGCCTGTTGTACCATTGATCTGTCCTGCAAGATAGAGACCACGCACCTTTTTTGTCTGGAGTGTTGGGTAAAGCTCAGTAGGCTGAACATACTCATACTCTATGCCATAGCCTGGTCTTATAATTTCTGCCTTCTCCAATCCCTCTATGGAATGTAGCATCTCATTCTGTACATCTATGGGCAGACTTGTAGAAAGTCCGTTCGGATAATACCAGTCTGTCTTGAGTCCTTCAGGCTCTAAGAATAACTGATGCCTTTGCCTGTCTGGAAACTTTACTACCTTATCTTCTACGGAAGGGCAATATCTTGCTCCAGTAGATTTTATAATGCCCGCATAGAGTGGTGAGTAATTAAGATTATCTCGAATAATAGAATGTGTCTTTGGGTTGGTATAAGCAATATGACAGGCAACCTTATTTTCTAAGCCCGGTTTTGTTTGAAAAGAAAAAGGTACTGGTTTTTCATCCCCAGGCTGAGACCTTAATCTATCAAAATCTATGCTATCTTTATTTATTCGTGGAGTTGTGCCGGTCTTTAATGTTGATATCTCAAAGCCGAGACTTTTTAATGAGTCTGCTAACTCTAAAGAAGCAGGCTCTTCATACCTGCCTCCTGGATTATGCTCTAATCCTATATGTATAAGACCGTTTAAGAACGTACCTGGTGTCAGAATAATAGCAGAGGCATGAAGTATTTCACCTTTTTTTGTTTTCACGCTAGTGGCAACATCTTGGTCTGTTATGATATTGGCAACTTCATCTTCAAGAACCTCTAAGCCAGACTGAGAAAGAATGACATTCTGCATATACTCAGAATAAGCATGCCTGTCTATCTGTGCACGGGATGACCAGACTGCGGGGCCGCGGCTTCTATTTAAGAGCCTAAAGTGTATGCCTGTTGCATCGGCTGCCTTTGCCATCTGGCCACCTAAAGCATCTATCTCTTTGACAAGCTGACCTTTGCCGACTCCACCGATAGATGGATTGCAAGAGATCTGAGCAATATTTTTGATACTCATAGTCACAAGACAGGTTCTACACTTCATGCGTGCAGACGCAAGTGCTGCTTCGCAACCTGCGTGTCCTGCTCCAACAACGATTATGTCATATTTATTTTGG
>CAYLIX010000239.1:0-1873 GCA_964383775.1 uncultured Planctomycetia bacterium | reverse complement strand
GATATTGGCATTCTTATGTGTGGGGCCTCTATGTTTGCCGCTTGTATTCTTTAATCCAAACTATGACCGTAAAAATAAGATCAGGATAAGTATCATCATTATCATACTCTCTGTCTTTATGGGGACAATATTTGTCAATTCCATGAAATCCATAATAAGGTACTATAGCCTGGTATTCCAGGATCTCTTATAGTCTATCTGCTGTTTCCAGCTCGCAAGACCTGGCACCTTGAGACACGTCCCCAAATAGAAATTTTGCTTGTTGCACTTCTATTAATAGCGTATAATATACCCCTATGAAAAAGCCTAATCTAAGCGTAGCAATAATAGCCAAGGATGAAGAGCGTAATATCACAGACTGCCTAAAGAGCGTAGAATGGGCAGGGGAGATAGCGCTCCTTGATGACCAATCTAGCGATAAGACTGTAGAGATTGCCCGCCAGTTTACAGATAAGATATACCAGCGTAAGATGGCCATAGAGGGCTCCCACAGAAACTACCTCTACTCTCTCTGCAGCAATGAATGGGTGCTTACCCTGGATGCAGATGAGAGGGTTACCCCAGAGCTTAAGGATGAGATCATAGCTACCATTGAGCAAGAGACCACAAACCCTACACATAGCGCTTACTCTATCCCAATAAAGACTTATATAGGCAATAGATGGGCAAGATATGCAGGGTGGTACCCAGCCCCAAAGATAAGGCTCTTTAGGAAGACCAAGTTTAAATATGATAATGCAGAAGTGCATCCCAGGATATTTCTTGATGGCACATCAGGTATCTTAAAAGGGGATATACTCCATTATGGATTTAAAGACTTTGCAGATCTATTCCGCAATATAAATGAACAGACGAGCCTCCAGGCAGTAGAATGGCACAGGGAAGGCAGAAAGTTCAGCCTATTTACACTCTTTCGCACTCCCATAGACAGGTTTATCAGAAAATACTTCTTTAAAGGCGGCAGAAAAGGCGGATTCTTAGGCTTTATACTCTCAATAGCAGACTCTCTGTATCAATTTATGAGCTACACAAAGCTCTGGGAGCTTTATAATAAGAAAGAGAAGCCTGAATAAGATGTCTAAAGATGCCTTTGAACTCATAATAATAGGTGGAGGGCCTGCAGGTCTTACTGCTGGGCTTTATGCCTCCAGGGCAAAGCTCAGTACCCTGCTCCTTGAAAAGGCAATGCCAGGCGGGCAAGTGCTATTAACAGACAGGATAGAGAATTACCCGGGTTTTTCAAAGCCTATCGGAGGCGCAGATCTGGCAAAGGCATTGACAGATCATGCTAAAGGGGCAGGCCTCACAATAGCTGAAGAAGAAGCTATCAAGATATCAAAGGATGGAAGCAATTTTGTTATAGAGACATCTGAAAAGAAGACTTACAAAGCATTATCATTGATCATGGCCTCAGGCGCGCACTGGAAAAAGCTCGGGGTAGAGGGAGAAGAAACTCTAAGCGGTCGAGGAGTATCTTATTGTGCCACTTGTGACGGCCCGCTCTTTAAGAATAAGGATGTTGCAGTCGTGGGTGGAGGAGATAAGGCACTTGAAGAGTCACTCTTCCTAGCCAAATTTGTTAAGAGCGTAAGACTTATCCATAGACGTGATACCTTCAGGGCAATTAAGGGATTACAGGAAAGAGTCTTAAAGAATAAAAAGATAATACCTGTGTACGATTCTGTAGTAAGCAAGATAGAAGGTAAAAAATCAGTAGAGAGTATTAAGCTCACTAATGTAAAGACTAAGAAAGTTGATACACTTGCCTGTGCCGCCATATTCATATTCATAGGAATAGAGCCGAATAGCATGGCAATAAAGGGTATTGTAGAGACAGATGATAAAGGATTTATTATAATAGACAAGGATACAA
>CAYLIX010000238.1:0-1883 GCA_964383775.1 uncultured Planctomycetia bacterium | reverse complement strand
TTTCTATTTCTCCCCCATTAGGCATAGCCTCTATACTATTTATAATGATATTTATGAAGGCTTGCTTAAGCTGGTTTTCATCGCATTTTACAATGGGATTGTTGGCAGAGTAGAACTTGAGTAGCTTTATCTGCTTACTGATAAAAACATTGTTATATAAATCTAGGACATAATCAAGTATGTCATTAATATTAGACACTTTTTGGCTACTCTTTTGAGTCTTTGAATAGTCAAGAAGTTGGTTTATAATATTTGTAATCTTATCTATCTCTTTAGGTACAATAGCATTGAATTTAGTCCTAAAGTTTGGATCTTGATGCTTTGCATCTATGTGCTCTGCAAATGTCTTTATAGCAGTTAATGGGTTCTTTATCTCATGAGCCATACCAGCTGCTAGTGTAGATACAGCTTTAAGCCGCTCTGAGCGCTGCAGCTCTGCCCCCAGAAGCTGCCTTTCTCTCTCTATCTGATCTATACTGCCCTTGAAAAAGCGTCTATCTATAGTATGCTGTATCTTATTCTTTAATGGTATAAAAATGATTGAAAATAGTACGATTATTGTAACAGCTGACGCAACTGAATGATAACCCACCATTGCGCTAAAAGCTCTGTGCAAGAGGTATACAATTATAAAATATGTTATTGTCATAATAGATATTAAACTTGAATATATTAGTGTTTTTCTAATAGCTATCTTTATATCCATTAGTTGATGTTTCATAATAGCATATGTTACACATAAGATATAAGCACTAACCAAAATATTAAGATAGGGTGGTACAGGAATACTATACCAGAGAAAATAATTAGAACATCCTCCCATAAAGCCGATCAGGGTACCAAGAAATACATAACGTAACTGATTTCTGCGAGTACCATGACTGGATTTAATTGCCTTATAAAGGAGTATATGTCCATAGATAATCATTATAAAGAAATGTATAAGAACAATATGAAAAAGTCGCCCTGGCACGGGCCAAACATCAAAAAAGAGTTGTTGCCCAATCGTTTTAATGTAAATTGGGGAAAAAGAAAAGGAGAGAAAGAATAATACTAATAAGTAATTTGCAAAATTTATGAACCTCTTACCTTGATTAAGCAGGCAGGATGTAAAATAGATAAAGGTAAATGGCATTATTATAACGCCTGTCATTGCAAGGCGAATATAGAAGAGGGCTAAATTATCATTATCAACTAATAGCCAGAAGAAATAGCTTAGCGCCCAAAGGCCTATACTAAGGGTAAAGTAGAAGAAGCTTCTGCTGGTGCGGGAATTGGGATTCTTGAAAAAGACAAATAGTCCGAGGGTAAAACTTGTAATAGCGTTGACAAGGCTGCCGTATGGAAAATAGTAATAACTCATTTATAGTACTATCTTGCCATTTTTATGGGCTTTGTGGAAGGCTTCTGTGACTTCTGGGTCAAATTGAGTGCCAGAACATCTTTTGATCTCTTTTACTGCTTCTCTGACCATCTTCTTCTTCCTATAAGGCCTATTAGTGGTCATGGCATCAAAGGTATCTGCTACAGCTATTATGCGTGCCATTATAGGAATCTGGCTACCTTTCAAGCCTTCTGGGTAACCTCTGCCGTCATACTGCTCCTGGTGATATCTTACAGCATTAGTGATCTCTCCAAGTTCTCTTATAGGCTTGAGAATAGTAGCCCCTATCTGGGGATGCTTCATTACAATATCACGCTCTTTCTTTGTAAGTTTCTGCTTCTTATTCAATATACTGTCTCGTATACCAATCTTGCCTATATCATGTAATAGTGCTGCTACATGTAAGCCCTCTCTAAACTTCTGGAAGTCACCAATATCCTTATGTCCTTGGAGTTGGTCTGCTATTGCCAGGGAATAGTGTGTAACCCTCTCTGTATGG
>CAYLIX010000237.1:1663-1890 GCA_964383775.1 uncultured Planctomycetia bacterium | reverse complement strand
CGTCTTACTAATATCATTTTTTACTCCTCCTGTCTGCACATACAATACTCTTAATTACAGAAACAGGCCTAGGTTCAGAGAGAGAATAGAGATAAGGCTGTCTTGTGCGATCTACTACAACAGTGCCGCTCTTCTCCATTCTTGCTAGCATATTGCCTACTCTCTTACCCCTGGCAATCTCAGGGCTCATTCTTTCTGCTATAGCAGAGTTAATCTCCCCTAACATA
>CAYLIX010000237.1:0-1617 GCA_964383775.1 uncultured Planctomycetia bacterium | reverse complement strand
GGCCTACTATTATGCGGCCTCTCCACCCCAAATAGAGCACATAGCTTTGAAAGTGCTCCCTGGTGATATCTACAAACATTGCCTTCCTGATTTCCCATTATAACAGCAGCGTGCTGACGAAGAAGCCTTTCTTCATAAGTTAATCTTAGAGCAGTTTCTTCGTAAGGCGTTAATCCTGCATCTCTATGTGTAAGAAAGAAATCATCCAAGGAATTGTGGGAAGAACCATGGTCTTGTGGAGTCTCTCCATCTAGATAGGGTGCGCTTTCTAAAACCTCTGATTTTGGATCGTCGCTTATATTAGTCTCTGCGAAAATTTGTATTTTTTCGTCTCCATCTCCATTTTTATTTAGCCGTCTTAGATAATCGACTATACGCCTATTTACGAATTTTGCTACATAAGCTGCACTCATACCTCTCTCATGGTCAAGCCCTACATATGCCTCTATTATCGCAAGCCTTCCTATAGATCTAAGCTCCTCACTATCTATCCCGATTTGAAGCAATGCGCTAGAATAATGTTTTGCATATCTCCGTACAATCGGCATATATCTATCAAGGGTCTCATCCTGTTCCTCTTCGGAAAGTGTATTCCAGCGTTCTATCATGCTTGCGGTTAAGTTTACGCCAGGGACAGGCTCCAGGTTGATTGAATCGGGTCTTTGTGCATATGCAATAAGAAGAGCTGCTATTATAGTAAGCGCAGGAAGGCCTAATACCCATAATGTCTGTGGTACTATTGTGGCATTTGCACACTCGCCTATACTGGCTGCACCTGCAGTTAGTCCGGCAGTAATGAGGGTAGGGATCGCTAGAGTGGCTACGCCTCTTTTTGCTGCTAATGTGTCTGTGGTTTCAGCTAATTTTTCTTCTGCTTCTCTTTTAACACTCTGCGTGACTCTTCTCGCTATCTCTGCCTCTTTAGCACTGGAAATGGGCTCCACTTCTCTTCTGTCAATTCCATCGGGCTTTAAGACATCTTTTTCTCTCATAGTTTCAAAAAGAAGCCTATACACCCAATATGGAAATGGGCAAGTTTCATCATGATCTTCTTTTGAAACATATTCTTCTGAAACGTAAAGTGCTATATTTTTTTCGTCAGACCCCTCATCTTCTTCTTCAGGCCTCTCGCCTTCTTTTATTGCATCCACAACTCTTCTCATAAGGTATAAAATAAAATGATACATCTGTTCTTCATCTACGTGCGCCAGAAAGCTGTAATAGTAAGTGTCATCCAAATCATGGCCTTTTACCTTAGGCAATTTTCTCATCATTCTTCTTGCCATCTTTATATCATGTGATACCATGGCATGTACAATTTCATCCTTATCCCAATTTTTAGCGTCTTTACCCTTCTTTGCATCTTTCAAAATCTCTCTTTGAATGCCCGGATATGATAATTTGAAACCCTCTGGCATCTTATCTATCATCAAGCTGTCAAAATCACATAGTATTGGTTTGGGGAATGTACAATTATGGTTTATAAAATTTGGATCGGCAAAACCCAGGTTTATACGAGCAGCCTGCTGTTGCCCTAACTCTACTGCGAACCTTCTTAACCTGCCTTCATCTTTAAAATCATCAGACAAATCACCTTTTTTGCGAATAATATCTGGT
>CAYLIX010000236.1:0-1924 GCA_964383775.1 uncultured Planctomycetia bacterium | reverse complement strand
TTAAAAAGAGTCCGCCCTCTTTACTACCAGAAAATAAGAAAGATATATTGGATACTAGATGATCAAACCACCCTCCGCGCTGGTCAGGTAAAAAGAGCTTCTCATCAGCGGAAAAACTTTCAAATGCCTTTGATTTTGGTATACTCTTTACAAAGCTGAATCCATTTCCATCAAACCACTTAAGCACTTCTTGAGTCGTATGCTTGGATTCATGTGGGTTTTTGTATTGATCGGCAAACCAGGTGTCTCGTTTGACCTTACCAACATTTTTATTATTCAAGCGCGGGTCCAAGAATCTGAATCGGTCCCTAGAGATATTGAATATGGCTCGCCGGATATCTGTACCCACTCTGCCATATCTGTTATATAGCCCGACTATGATATGGCCGCCTGGTTTTACGAGCCTTGATATGGATAAGAATCCTTTTAATGGTTCACTTGTATGGTGCAAAACGCCGCTGCATATGACGAGGTCAAATGTCTCTTCCTTAAATATAGGATTAAAGAGGTTCATCTGATAAAATCCCACCCTATTGAGGCCATTAGACTCTTTAAAGTGCTCTCCTAATTTAAGTGAATTTATGCACATATCAGAGCCAAAGACTTGCCTCTGGGCAATTCCGAGAAAATTACTCAATTGTCCTGTACCGCAGCCTACTTCCAGTACCCTGGTATTAAAAGGTATCTGCTCATTTAGCAGGTGTGCAAAGACGCTCTCATTAGATTTGCGAATAAGATCCCCTATCTCTTCCACCTCTTCATAATTTGGAAAAGGTGTCTCTTCATAAAAGGCCTTTATCTTATCCGTAACATCCTGTTGTGCAGCGGGGTTGCTATGCGGCTTAAACATAAGCGGTATGCCATTCTCGCTTGCATAATGCTCTTTGCATGCCACACATTCAATATCACTCTCCCTTACGCTTAAACTTCCTCTACATACAGGACATGCAAAGATATCGATTCTCTCTGCCATATGGTCTAAGGTATAGGGTCTTGAGATCATGATTGTTTCTCCACAAGAAAGTTGCCCATAATGAGGTTATCTATATTGGTCCGCATAAAGCATAGATACGCATCCTCTGGGGTGCATACAATCGGCTCACTCTGAACATTAAAGGATGTATTTACTACTGCTGCAATACCAGATCGCTTACCAAAGTCAGCTATAAGATCATAAAAGAGAGGGTTGTCCTCCCTCTCTACAGTATGTACCCTGGCACTCTGATTCACATGTGTTACCGCAGGTATATTAGATTCTTTGACGCCAAAGACGAAGAGCATATACGGGCTCTTACTATCCATCTCAAAAAGACGCGATGACTCCTCCTTAATAACGGAAGGCGCAAATGGGCGAAAGTCCTCACGAAACTTTACCTTAAGATTTATGGTCTTCTGCATATCACTGGAGCGCGCATCAGCAAGTATAGAACGATTTCCCAGCGCACGCGGGCCGAATTCCATGCGCCCCTGAAACCAGCCTATAATCTTCTGCGCTGCGATAAGCTCTGCTGCCTTTTGCGCAATCTGGTCATCGCTCAATTCTGTATAAGGAATATTATTTTTAACTAAGTATTCCTTTATCTGGTCCTTGCTAAATTCAGGGCCGAGATAAGATCCCTGCTGAAGATCCTTCTGGCCATTTATCGTCCTTGGATTACCAAGATATTGATACCATGCAAAGAGTGCTGCCCCTAACGCGCCTCCAGCATCTCCGGCAGCAGGCTGTACCCAGATATCATCGAACGGTCCTTCGCGCAAGATCCTTCCATTAGATACACAATTCAAGGCAACGCCTCCTGCGAGACAGAGTTTGCTATACCCGGTAGCCTTGTGGATGTGACACGCCATACGCAGCTTCACCTCTTCAGTGACTGCCTGGACAGAGGATGCTATATCCATATGCTCTTTTGCTATCCTGGAATTG
>CAYLIX010000235.1:0-1930 GCA_964383775.1 uncultured Planctomycetia bacterium | reverse complement strand
AGAAGGCGAAGGCACTGGTGAACCTAAAGAAGACAGAATGTCTCATTCTTGTTCAGGCACATGATGCCTTTATTCATGCCAAAAGCACTCATGATTCTGCAGTACTCTTGGAGCAAGTTGCAGAACTTCAGCATAAAAAATTCTTAGGCGAAGAAGATCGTTTCAAAAAAGGACGCTCAGATACCGATAGGTTAATACGCTACCAGCAGGACTATCTGAATTCGAAACTCTCTTATCTTGAGTCATTGTATAAGCATAAATCAGCCTTGATTGATCTTGATCTTATCATGGATACGCTACTGGAAGAGGAGTTATTATGAGTCTGCCAAGATTTAGCATTAATCAATCACTCTTCGTTAATTTAGTCTCGGTTATGGTTATCATATTCGGGATCTTGGTAATCTTGGGTGTAAGCAGGGAGATCTTTCCGAATGTCACATTTGATACAGTAACCATTACTACTGTGTATCCGGGTGCCACACCGCTGGATATAGAAAAGCTCATCAGCGTTCCAATAGAAAAAGAGATAAAAGAGGTGGATGGCATAAAGGAGATCAAATCATCCTCTTCTTCCGGTACTTCACTTATTATAGTAAGGATGGACCCCGATGAAACTAACAAACAAAAGGTTGTAAGGGATATACAAAGGGCTGTAGATCGGGTGAAAGACCTCCCAAAAGATATTACTGAGGACCCTGTTGTTATAGAGGTTACAAGTAAGCAGTATCCTGTGATAGAGGTCTCTTTGTCAGGGGATATGAGTGAGAAGAAATTGCAATACTATGCAGATGCCCTTGAGGATGAGCTAGAAGATATAGAAGATGCAGCCAAGGTAAGCAAATCAGGCTATCGCGATAGAGAAATCCAAATTCGTGTCGATCCTAAAAAGATGCATGATTACTATGTTTCTTTTGATGAGATAGAAGATGCCCTTGCTTCACGTAACATCAGCATTCCAGCGGGTGAGATAAATACCCGTACCACAGAATACAGCATAAGAACAACGGGTGAGTTCTTCAGCACCGAAGAAATAGAAGATATAATCATAAGGGCGAATGATTCAGGCAACTGGATAAAGATAAGGGATATAGCAGAGGTAGAAGATTCTTTTAAGAAAGAAGATATAACCTATAAGACGCTTGGTACACGATCTATAAATCTTATTGTGATGAAGAAAGAGTCCGGAGATGCCTTGTCCCTTGTTGATAAAGTAAAGGAGACATCAGATAGTTTTGTAAAGAATTGTCCGGATACGCTTGAGATCTCCTATATAAATGATTACTCCTTTTACGCACGGAGGAGACTGAATGTCCTAAGAAACAACGGATGGGCGAGTATCATTTTTGTTATAGCTTCTATGTTATTGTTCCTGCAGAAAAGAGTAGCCATTATGACTATCATTGGTATACCCATTGCCTTTTTTGCAACCTTTGTCGTAATGAATATGATGGGTATCACCATAAACCTTATAAGCATGTTTGGTCTTATTATAGTCTTGGGGATGTTGGTGGACGATGGCATCATAGTTGCTGAAAATGTCTACCGCTATATGGAAGATGGTCTACCACCAAGAAAAGCGGCTGTAAAGGGTGCTGAGGAGGTTATGAAGCCTGTTATAACGGCTGTCTTTACAACGATTGCAGCCTTTTCACCGCTACTTTTTATGTCAGGCATAATAGGAAAATTTATTAGAGACATCCCAACAGTTATAATCATTGCACTAATAGCTTCCTTAGGGGAGGCCCTAATAATACTACCCAGCCATTTAGCAGATTTTGTCAAGATGAAGTATAATGCTGCTGGTAAGCCTATAGGGCTTTCAAAAGATATGCCATGGTTTAAAACATTGGTCAGGTTTTATACAAAGATTGTAACAGTTGCTATTAGAAGAAAATATAGAGTTCTTATAGGGCTTACAATAGTTCTTGCT
>CAYLIX010000234.1:0-1948 GCA_964383775.1 uncultured Planctomycetia bacterium | reverse complement strand
TACATTTTAGGTAATACCTCAAATGTAAAGTTAGCGCCTTTATAAGCCAAAGGGAGCTCTGGGAGCGAATTGAAAATTTACGTCACCGTTAGGTGACAAACTTTCATCTGAGCGGACAGAGCTCCCTTTGGCTTAGAATATTGGGCCTTATTATTTGGATGGAGGAGTGGTGGTCCATTTGTTCAGGGAAGAAGCAAGCGCTTTTACCCTCGTCTGTAAGCTGTCTATAGAAGAAGTGATCTTTTGGGCATCGTAAGACTGGGTGGAAACTGCCTTCTTAATCTCATCCATGTCTTTTTGAATCCTCAGCAAGTCCTCTTTATTCGAACCTATGCTATTATTAAAATTCTCTGCCATACTATTTATGGTATCAGCAAGATCTCGTAGCTCGTCTCCTTTTCTCAGCCTAATTCTTAACCCGAGGTTACCCTTGGCAATTTCGTCAATGGTCTTCTCGATCCTGTACAAGGGGCCTGCTATTTTATGAGAAAATAAAAGCCCGAGCGTAAAAATAAGAGGCGAAATAAACAGAAGATTCTTGATCAAGGTCATGTTTGTTGTCTTAAATACATCTACAAGTCTTCCCTGAGGATAGACATTCGCAAGTTTTTCTCCGAGAAGCGTCCATCCAGTTGCAAACACAGTATAACCCGTAACAATGCATGCCAGGATCACCAGCGCAAATATTAATCCTATATACCTGAACTGCAAACCCTTCTTTATTATATACTTTTTTCTAAAAATTGGCTTTTCTGACATCATTCTCTCCTTAAATTTACATTTCTTCTGAGGGTAAAAATAATATCTTTATTATTCCTTGAGCTATTTACAAGCGCAATGGCACTATCGAGAGGGAGATATCGAGTCATATTTTTATCTATTGCCACTACAAGGTCGCCTTTTTTAAAACCAACTGACTCTCCCTTCTTCCCATTTGTCACATCTTTTATTACCAGGCCCTGATATTCAAGACCCAGCAAGATTCCCAGCTCTTTATACAGGCCTTTATCAGCGTCGTCTACTGGTATAGAAATCTCCTTCTCCACCGATACCTTGACCTCTGAATGCTTGGGACCAATCAATTCATTGACAATGTCTTCCATCCTGCTATACCGTATGCGCCTGCCCCATATACCTACAAGGATATCCCCTTTCTTGATCCCCGCCCTATCTGCACTGGAATGAGGCCTGACCCCATCTATTGTAAAAATACCGTCTTTCTCAATTAAGGAAATACCAAGCGCATCCTTCAACAGCAATGCCTTATCCGTAACTGCTGAAAAGTCTTCCTTATTTCTGTTCTTCCACCAGTCCATTACCATACCCTGGTGTTCCAATTCTTTTCTGGTCATCTTTTCTTCATTGCGCCACATCTTGGCATGGCTTGCAAGATACGCATCCCTGGCCTCCTTGTAATCTGGATTTATCTCCATGGCCTTTTTATAATAGAATGCTGCCTTATCATGCCACCCCTTATTATCATAGGCCCTTCCAAGCTGCATAAAATTCTGCTCAGGGGCATTATATTCGATCTTTTCTATGTCTTCTGTAAAAATACTCCTTTCACCATCGACGGTGCTCAATGTGATTCTATCTGTATATTCATCCACGATCAGACCTTTAGCCTCTTTTCCGTCTTTCATAATGACGGTGTCAGCATAAATGAGAGTAGCCATAAGAAACAATATTATTAGAATATTTACCAGTATGCGCATATGTCAAAATATATCATATTTTTAGGGCAAATACAAGGGTAGGAAAAACATCAGGAGTCTAAATAACTAACAAGTGACGAGTCACGAACGGCGAATAAGGCGCAGGCCTGTAAGCCGGGTTCTGTCTCCGCCATAGGCGGATGATAGTCATCTATCTAACCCATGACATTGCTGCCAGGTTCATGCAACCTACCCGTCCCGCTGTCTCGAATGGGCCATTCTTCTTAGCGAGA
>CAYLIX010000233.1:0-1961 GCA_964383775.1 uncultured Planctomycetia bacterium | reverse complement strand
GAGTGAGGGTGTGGTGGCTGTGAAAGCACTTGCGCCTTTTAGGAGTGAGGCAAATGCAGCACCAAATAGTGCGACTGCTGCACCATTCACAGCTGAATGACTCTTCTTGTCCTTATTTGCAGAGGCTTCCATAAAATTAACGATTGCCTCTGTCTGATCAAGATATTCTGTTAATTCTTTACGCGCCTTTTCTATTGCGTCTCTTGGTGGCATAACTTGGCTTGGTATCTCTATTCTGGACCAGTTGTACTCTTCTGTAGCCTCTGTTTCTGTTTCTCCAAGTTGTATGTCTTCATCAGGTTCTTCTTTTTTGCCATTGCCCTCTGGCTTCACGAGTCTAATAGGGATAGATTCTGTATCTCTCGATTCATAAATACGTGCCCTTTTAAAATAGTCTCTCCTTATTGCTATATCACAAAATAAGAAGCGTTGATATCTTTTAAGATCCATTCTTCCAAGACGATCCATAGCCTCTCTAGATACATGACTGTGGGTATGATAAGATAGGCTAGCTGATAAAGGATAGCTTTCGCACAGGATATAAGCTGCTCTAGCAACCTCTTCTGAACTAAATAGGTTTTGCCAGTTATTCCAAAATACTGGATACTTTCTTTCTATATACTGCCATCCTTGATCTAGTGGTATGCCGCGACTATTCCAGGTAAAGTATCCCTTCTCTGGAGAAAATATAAAGCCAATGCCTTGTCTTAGAGTGGTTAATAGAGGTTCTGTAGGATGGTCATATCTAGTGTCTACTCCAAACATATAATCTAGCTCAGCTGCTCTGTTACGAGGAAACACCTCTAGCCTAAAGGGTCCGATATATATTGATTCGATCCCTGTATATGTAAAAAGAGTATTATGTTGAATCAATAGCTTGCCAAATGAAGCAAGTGTTCCTGCCTTACTGCGCATAGTTGCAAACCCATTAGTTAAAGGAAGAGCATGTATCAAGATAGCTGCACTCAAAAATGCACTAATAGATATCCTTCTCATACGTAATCTTATCTTGGGCAATCTTAGTTTTATTGATTTTACTCTATTTGCAAAATCCTTTATGGCAGTAGTCGTTGCCTCCATTACTTCCCTATAGTGGATGAGTGAATATACACTTAAAGATAGTTTAAAGAGAAGGGCAAGGATAACACCTGTTACAATAAAGATATCTGCTAAATTAATGACTGCAAGCGGAACATTACTACCTGTAGAAATCATAACACCATATGCCAGGCCATCCCATACACCTCCATTTATGAGTAAATCGATCAAATTGGCTAGGACGCCACCTACAAAAAGACCAGCAGTAAAAGCTAGAGGTTTTGAATTGAACTTAAATAGATAGGAACAGATCTTCTTTGCATATGGCAGGATTGCTAAAAGTAAAAAGAGATACTCTGTAGTGCCAATAATATGGAGTGCTGGTTGTATTGCCCAGGGCCCTTTGATATTATATAGAACAGGCCCTAATATGCCCCTATCATACCCTGGTGGGAAAGTCAGTGCCTTAAATAGACCTGTATTTGCCAAAGCTTCATTGATAAACTCTGCAGGCGCAGAATTTACAAGCCATACTTTAAATGCTATATCTATTATAATCGCTAAGAACAAGGTAATAATAAAGACTCTTTGTGCCTTCTTAGCATTGGCTATACTGTCTGGATCAGAAGAAGGATCTTCTGGATCATCTACTTCTGCAAGACTAGATTCTACCTGTTCTACCATGGACATACGGGCTTGGCGCAATTGCGATAGGTCACTCTTGTCAAACCCATAGCAAGTGCTATTTATGGTAAAACAGAGAATAAGAAGCCAGGAGATTATCTTTTTGTAGGGCATGGCCTGCTTATATGATATTAGTCTTATAATAGTCTTTTTTGTCTTTCTTAGCATATATGTGTGTACTCTCTTTGTCTCTCGTTCTTTTGGGGACAGTTCTTCATGAAAAACTGGTGCAATAAGAA
>CAYLIX010000232.1:0-1965 GCA_964383775.1 uncultured Planctomycetia bacterium | reverse complement strand
GCAAGACGAAAGACGTAGTCATAAGGCGTGAATTAAGATTGTATCCAGGCGAGCAATATGACGGAAAGAAGATGAAGAAGTCAAAGCAAAGGCTATATGACCTGGGATTCTTCGATGAGGTCCTATTCGAGACGCTGCCTACAGAAGAAGAGAATATGAGAGATCTGCTCGTTAGTGTCAAGGAGACCAAGACCGGGGAGTTTAGCTTCGGTGGTGGTTTTGTAGAGGTAATGCAGCGGAATTTTGATATAGCCAACTTCCCCACATTTACCGGGGCCGGCCAGAACTTGAGGATCAGGGCAGAACTGGGTTCTGTAAGGCGTAATTATATCCTAAGCTTTACAGAGCCGTGGATATTTGGGCATCCTTATCTTTTTGGATTTGATCTCTTTAATTATGAGAGGGAGCGCGAGACATCGTTAGGTTTAGGATATGATGAGCTGAGGAGGGGCGGTGACGTGCGGCTCGGCAAGGAGTTTACAGATTACGACCGCGCTGACCTTATGTATAAGATCGAACGGGTCGAGATCTCTAATGTAAGCACAGAGGCAACCTCTGCATTGAAGGATGAAGAAGGTAAGAATACGATAAGCAGTCTGGCCTTGACGCTTACACACAATACAACAGACAGCAGGTTCAATCCTACAGAGGGCTTGATATTGTCTGCTACTGGTGAAAATGCAGGTGGCGTCATTGGCGGAGATAAGGATTTTTATAAATTTAGCACTTTGTCTTCTTATTATATAAATTATGAGAAGAGACTGGTCGTTGAATTTAAGGTGCGGACAGGCTGGGCCGATAACTATGATGATACTACCTCTGTCCCGATATATGAGAGATATTTTGCAGGTGGCGCGAATACTGTAAGAGGTTATAAAGAAAGGAGCATAGGCCCTCGTGATTCAAAGACCCTGGATGCTATTGGCGGCGAGTCTATGTTGATAGGGAATGTGGAAGCCACATACCCTATATTTAAGAATTTCAAGATAGCGGCATTCTATGATATCGGCAATGTTTGGGAAGAGGCAGATGATATTGGAAACGGTAATTTCAAATCTGCGGTTGGAACAGGGATTAGGGTAAAGACCCCCATCGGCCCGATAAAGGTCGATGTAGGATACCCGTTGGATAAGGCTCATGCGGGGGATAAGAAGAAGGCGAGGTTCCACTTCAGTATGACTAGGGGATTCTAGCTATAGCAGGAGGAGATAATGAGGATGGTAAAGGGTTTGTTTATGTCGGCCATTTTTTTTGCCTTGTGTCTTTTGACCTTTGGGGAGGAGACATATGCTGCCAATAAGGCAGATCTTAAGATCGGCTACGTTGATGTAGCCCAGGTCTTCGATTCTTATAACAAGACAAAGGACAAGGATGGCGAGCTTTCTGTAAAGACAGAGGGTGCGCAAAAACAACACGAGAAGATGGTCGAAAAGATCAAAAACATGAAAAATGAACTGGAATTATTGAAGGAAGACAAGAGGGAGGAGAAACAAGGTCAGATAGATGAAGAGATAAAAAACCTACAGGCCTTTGATCGTGACACAAGAGAGAAGCTGCGCAAGGAAAGAGACGATATGGTGCGAGATATCCTGAAAGAGATAGATTCCATTATAAAAGATTATGCGGACTCTAAAGGCTATACCATGATACTGAACAGAAGGGTACTTATATACGGCCAGGAAAAAGACGATATCTCTCAAGAGATACTTGAGATTATTAATTCAAGATATAAGAAGTAATTTCCATGAAAAAGACCCTTAAAGAGATAGCATCTTTAGTCGGCGGAGAAGTGGTCGGTGATGAAAGTATCGAGATCGGTAACGTCAGCGGAATTGAGGACGCACAGGCTGGAGATATTACCTTTCTTGCAAATTCTCAATATAGGCCGTTGTTAAAATTAACCAAGGCATCTGCAGTAATAACCCCCCAAGATATAGAATCCGCTGATAAACCTATAATCCGCTC
>CAYLIX010000231.1:0-2002 GCA_964383775.1 uncultured Planctomycetia bacterium | reverse complement strand
GGTGCAGTGAAATACCCGGCCTTGGCTACAAAGACGAGTGGGGAAACCCTATTATTAATGATATTGCCCCCTTACTCGATCTCAATGAACTCCCCATACCGCATTTTGATCTTGATAACATATTTATACTGAGACAAGAGAGGCCAGTCTCGCTGAATGAAGATATGGAGCCGCTCTTATCCATATCCACCAAGGGTTACAGGATATTTCCTATAAGGGGATGTCCACATTATTGCAGCTTTTGCGCCAATAACAGACTGAGAAAGGCATTACAGGGAAAGGGGCCGTTTATAAGGCGTCTTGCACCTAAGAAGATCATCGAAGAGATTGAGCAGGCAAAGCGCTTTATCCCGGGATTGGAAAGAGTAATGTTTTATGAAGATGATTTTATGCTGCGCAGTAAAGATGAATTAAAAGAGCTGCTTGATCTCTATTCTGAAAGGATTAAATTACCGATTAATATTAATGCAAGTATCTTAAACATCACAGAAGAGAAGATAGATATGATTAAGGCCAGCGGTATAGAGCTGGAGTTTATAAAGATCGGATTGCAGTCTGCCAGTACAAGGATAAACAGGGATATATTCAGGCGGCGTTTTAATAAGGCCGATTACCTGGAGAAGCTTGTAATGATCGCTTCAAAAGGTATCTTAATAGTCCTAGATTCTATATCGGATAATCCTTATGAAAAAATTCCCGACAAATACGAATCTCTCATATTCCTTAATGAGCTTTCCCATAGGATTAAAAAGTCCTCTATCCTTAAAAAACCTATAAGTATAATGGACCATAAGCTCATGTTCTATCCAGGCACAGACCTCTATAACAGGGCTATGTCAGACGGCCTTATAAATAGTGATTATATAGACGGAATATTATTGGCGCGCAGCACCAGGCGCGACCATATAGGGGATATTGACAATGATGCCTTTATACTGGTTCTCTTTGTATGGGCTGCCAGGAGAGGCAATTTTGGAATACCGAATATGATTATGAGCTTATTAAGGGTAAGGTGGATATTTGGTCTGATATACCGTTGCAATGTATTAAAGCCGATCTTTGCCCTTGTTTATGTTTTTTATGTAAAATATTTTCGTGAAACACCAAAGAGACGAGTCTATGCCGCCTTATAGTATATTGGGTATCTCCAGTTTTTATCATGACAGCGCTGCAGCAATTGTGCAGGATGGTAAGATAGTGGCTGCAGCACAGGAAGAGCGGTTTACGCGAAAGAAGAATGACGCATCATTACCAAAGCATGCTATAGATTATTGTATGCGTGAAGCTCACTTAAAGATGGGCGATCTGGACCTCATAGCTTTTTACGACAAGCCGTTTATTAAATTCGAGAGGATGTTGGAGACTTATTTGACCTTTGCGCCAAAGGGCTATCGTTCATTTATTAAATCGGCGCCCATGTGGATGAAGAAGAAACTGTGGATGAAAGACCTCATCTACAACCAGCTTGACTTTAAGAAGGAGATAATATTTACAGAGCACCACGAGGCGCATGCCGCATCTGCCTTCTTCCCCTCATATTTTAAGGAGGCGGCATTTCTTACCATGGATGGGGTAGGTGAGTGGACGACTGGAAGCTATGGCGTGGGCAGGGACAATATCATTGATATTCGTAGAGAGATGCGTTTCCCGCACTCTCTCGGATTATTATATTGTGCCTTTACGTATTATCTTGGTTTTAAGGTCAACTCTGATGAATATAAGGTAATGGGACTGGCGCCATATGGCAAGCCTCTATATAAGGACTTGATCCTTTCAAAGATCATGGATCTTAAGAGTGATGGTTCTTTTGAGCTCAACATGAAATACTTTGATTATTGCGCTGGTCTTAAGATGGTAAATAAGAGATTCGAAGACTTGTTCGGCCTTCCGAGCCGTAAGCCCAATTCCAGGATAGCAAAAGAGCATATGGATATAGCATCCTCTGTCCAGGCAGTTACTGAAGAGGTGATGCTGCTTATGGCGCGCCATGTACATAAGGATA
>CAYLIX010000230.1:0-2013 GCA_964383775.1 uncultured Planctomycetia bacterium | reverse complement strand
ACAAGCCTTATAGAATCGTCTTTATCTATCAAGATATTGGGATGGGTCCCCAACACACTTATACCTTTTGAACCTGCTTGATCCAATAGCCCTGCGAATTGTATCAACTTATCAATTCCCCTGACAAGATAATCAACGGGCATATCTTGGCATTCATTTGCAAGCCAATTAAAATAGAAGATGATATCCTTTCTGGTATCTGTAATATCTATATAGTCAAATACTGCACAGGCATGATCCTCACTTGGGTCAGCATCATAATGGCTATCATAATATGCCCTTCCCCGTGCTACATCTGTACCCTTTAGATGCTCAATAAGAGCTAGTTCCCTATCGATAAATGGTACTGCTAAAGCCGGCTTATATCTCATCATTACTATTCTATTCTCTCTCAAATTCATTGCCTTTGCACAATAATGCGAGTCTCTTCTTTGGGGCTCTTCTAAGAGCTTAAACTGATGTACACTTCCTTCAGAATCTTTCAACTCTATAATATCACCTCCCTCTATTTTTCTAGAAGGTGTTTCCCCACCAGGCGCATTGGTCGCTTTAAGTATGGAGCGAACCTCTTGTAAATCTCTAAAGGTCTTGCAATCTAGTTTTTCTAGGCACCATTTCTCATTATCTGTAAGCCTATTAATATCATTCCCGTCAAATCCTTGCGCATCCCTACCGCCGTTTCTACTACCTTCTCCGCCCCTAATCTGTTCGAGGTGCACTATGAGGGATTGGAGTTTGGGGAACTCCTCGGGTCTTAAGGCATATAGCTCATCATACACAGGACTATCACATGATTGTGGAGATGCCTCTCTTATTCTCAAGGCTAAATTTAATATAAAGACTGCAGAGACAATATGCTCTTTTTCGAGTAATTGTCTCCTGCCATCATACATCATAGCTGCATCATGAAAATCTACTGTATGCACTATACCTGCTTTATCGACCAATATCTCAGATGGGAATGCAAAGAGTTTAACCCTTCTGACCTGCGCCTCTTTAAGCAATCTTGCCAATTGAATAACTTTATCTATTACTTCTGAAAAATACGTCTCTGCATTTTCTTGCCTACTATTTGTGTATTCAAAAAAGCCTTGTATGGTAAACCTGCGATCACTAGAGCCCCAATCAGCTGGAGGCTCAGAATCAATATAATCATATATAGCACACCTATGATAATGATATGGACCATCATCTTCGTCATAATGATCGTCATAATATATCCTACCACTGCATACCCTTGTGCCTTTGAGCGCACTCACCCTCTCTGCCTCTTCATCAGTAACAGCAAACTTTATCATAAACTCTTTATCGCTATTCAAATCCTTTGCCTTAGCCATAACATGGCTCGTTACACGTTTAGGTGCTTCTAACAGCTCAAATTCATGTATATCGCCTGCCTCATTTCTTACTCTTATAATTTCACCAGCCTGCGGGACATCGCCTAAAGAAAGTAACACAGCCATGACAATATCCTCCAGGTTCGTAAGCTGATCCTGCGCTGGTGGGGAGTCAGAACGTGCTTCTTTTGAAGATACTACAAGAAATACCACTGTTGTCAAAACAGATAGTACTGTTGCCCAGGTTATATTACGGCTAAAGATCCCTATCCCAATAAAAATAGCCAACATCCATATTAATGGGGACGGGGCAATCTTTGATCGGCGGGGTGTCCCTGGTTTTGTGCCTGGGGGTGTATTCTGTCGTATCTCTTCTTCTCTATTCTGCTTATTGTAACGATGGATGGTAACTTTCGCATTATCGTATAATAGAATCTCGACTTTGCCTGAGAAATATGATCCTTTTTCAAGCATACCGAAAAACTTCACTTTATACTCATCAGGGTCAAGTATTACATACTTAGCGCCATTTCGGCTTTTGACCTCTATTGGGAAACACTTCGGATTATTGGTCTCCATAAGGACACCATCTGCGAATTGAAATACTCGCTTAAGTAAGACTCTCTTTGGTTTGCCATTACCATTCGCCTTATCTTCCCACTGCTCACTTACAATG
>CAYLIX010000229.1:0-2022 GCA_964383775.1 uncultured Planctomycetia bacterium | reverse complement strand
ATGTTGAGAGATGAAAAGCCTCTTATTGAAGATGCCCCGGACATTATTGCACAAGGTACAACCGAAATGCTGCCTCAAACCCTAAGCCTATTTGAGCAAAATTTCCGAGAAAAGGCATTGGATTATGTCGAGAGGCTTTCCGCGCAACGCCATGCTTCGCCTACTACGGATATGCTGCACAGTATCAGAGACGAAATATACGCAAACCTTGGCGGCAAGGCTGCCGGATATTCGTGGGGTTATATAAAAGGCGAGGAGGTCATAAGGAGGGGCAGCGAGACAGTCTTGAGGCTATTTAATACAATACAGGGTGATGTCAGAATCTTTGCTACGGGCGATGAATATCTAGAAGTTATAGAAGCCTCCCGGCCTTATCAAACAGTTTCCGAAGTAGTTGATTATCCAGGCCGCTTCTTTGACCGTATGATTACAATCTCTCCGACAATACCACCATCTGGAGTATCGCAGGAATGGAAACAGTACCAGCTCAAGGGCGTTAATCCATTAATAAATGTCAAAGAGAAAGTCGTTACAATAGGCGATATCCACGCTGATTTGAATGCCTTTAGGGATATATTAGAGGGCCTGGGAATTATCAAGAAAGGCCGCGATGAAAATGGCTTGGATGACGAGTGGTTACCGCGCGGTATTACATTAATACAAGGAGGAGATGCCATAGACAGGGGAGATAAGTCGCTTGAGACTGTGGAATATTTAAGAGCTTTGCAAGGAAAAGCGAATCAGAAAGGAAGCAAGTTAGTCCGCCTTATCGGCAATCATGAACTTTTTTATCTATATAAGCAGGCTGGCGGGATATGGACCGGCAAGATGGATGAGCGTGTGCAGCAGGGAAGGATACATGGAATTGATACCGATATCTGGAACAGTAAAGAAAATTCAGAAAAATTGGTAGAAATGCTAAGGGAGGATATAGGTAAAGGTCAGCTTTTAGCCTCATATGAATTAGGAGGTAAGATTTTTAGCCACGGTGTAATAGCCCCCAAACTTTTAGATGAGTTAAGAAAGGACTACTCGGATATAGATAATCCACAAGTATTCGCAAAGACAACTAACTCTCTATTGAGAAAAGCTGTAGGTGAAAACAAATTTGAGAATATCATATTTAGTTTAAGAATGGCTGTTGTTAGTTTTGACATGAAAGGGGCTTTCTCCACATATTTTACGGATGTCTCAAGGGATCAAATAGACAAAATGCCATTTGATCAGGTTGTCTTCCATGATCCTACATATTTCAGGGACTTTCAAAAAATCGGAGTAAGAAGAGGTCTATATACGGATAGATGTATTACCTGCGCCGATGTCGGTATGACCTCAGAAATAACCGGCGGAAGAGGGGCAATCATCTTTGAAAATAATGACGTAATGGCCGCATATCCTGGTCAACGTATTCATGCATCGCCTACCGTGGAACCGGGCGATGATACAATTGTACCTGTAAGCGTCAGGGTCCGCCTTACTGCTGAATCACTAATCAGGCCGAGGAATACAATTGCAACGGCTTTATTGAATATAGCCCTTATGGGCGCACTTCGGGCCAATAAAAATGAGCGCAGGACAGGCTTAATAGCAGGGATTACTATGGCTTCGTTGGGACTCTTGTTGATTCCCTGGCTTGCTCCACCCCTTGGGTGGATGCAGGTGTCCATAGGAGCTTATACAATATTTGCACATGCATTCTCGGGTATTCTTAACTCACGAAAGCGCCGAGGTATTCAACGTACCACCAGGGTTACATATGATGCCGATACAGATCTTTCATATGCTAAAAAGATCAGGAAATTTAATGAAGACCTACGCATAAAACGAGCGGATATGCGTGAAGCTAAAAATCGACTTGCAACAGGATTCCTAAGTACTGCAGACTACTTACCAAATATGAGAGAAGCACACCAGACACTACAGGATGCAGCCTTACTTTATGCAAGTATGAGCTTGAATGATCGCCAGATATGGCGGGATAAAATATACTTACTCTCCATCACTTTCACTCTGGGGTGAACT
>CAYLIX010000228.1:0-2031 GCA_964383775.1 uncultured Planctomycetia bacterium | reverse complement strand
CCATTACATCACCTATCTCGCGTATCTGGGTAAGATCATCCTTTGATTGAGCTGCTATTCCTTCCATAGATCCAAATCGACTGGCCAATACCCATGCAGCGCGCACACCCACATGGCGTATACCCAGGGCAAAGAGAAGCCTGGATAAGGGGTTCTTCTTGCTTTTATTTATGGAGTCTATTAAATTCTGGGCAGATCTTTCAGCCATCCGTTCAAGTGTTTTGATCTTATCTATTGTCAAATAATATATATCGGCATAGTCGGCAATAAGTCCTTTATCAATAAGTTGGTCTACAACTGCAATACCCATGCCTTCAATGTCCATGGCATCCCTGGAAGCAAAGTGTAGCACACTCATCTTTACCAGCGCAGGGCAAGAGGCATTTGCGCATCGTAATGCCACCTCTTCTGAATCCTTTATAACCTTTGAGGCGCATACCGGGCATTTTACAGGCGGCTTAAATCTCTTCTCTTTACCCGAGCGCTTCTCTTTTAAGACATCCACTATCTTTGGTATTATCTCCCCGCTCTTTTCAATTACTACTGTATCCCCTATCTTTATGTCGAGCCTCTCAATCTCATCAAAGTTATGGAGCGTGGAGCGGGATACAGTGCTGCCCGATACATGTACAGGCTTCAGTATGGCCACTGGCGTAAGCGTGCCTGTCCTGCCTACCTGGAGCGTTATATCGAGAAGTTTTGTACTCACTCTCTCTGCCGGAAACTTATATGCTATCATCCACCTGGGAGACTTACTCGTTGAGCCTAGAAGATCCTGGTCTTTTAAAGAATTTATCTTTATGACCATTCCATCAATATGATAGTCCAATGATCCCTTCTTCTTCTCCCATTCATTGCAATAGCTTATAACGTCTTCTATATCATTAAATTTTGCTATATTAGTATTTACATGAAAGTGTGCTTGTCTTAAGAATTCCAATGCCTCTTCATGGTCTTTAAAGCTCCTGCCCTCACAATAACCTATGCCATAGATAAAGGCGTCTAGATGTCTCTTTGATACGATCTTTGAATCGAGCAATTTTAATGAGCCGGCAGTAGCATTGCGCGGATTGGCAAAAGGGTCCTCGTTATTCTTCTGGGCAAGTGTATTGAGCTCCTTAAAACGACTCCATGGCATAAAGGCCTCGCCCCTTACTTCCATTACTGAGGGGATATCATCTTTGGAATCTATCTTAAGAGGTATGCTCCTTATGGTCTTCAGATTATGCGTAATGTTATCACCCGTAGTTCCATCACCTCTGGTAGAACCTGTCTCCAGTATGCCGTCTCTGTAAAGAAGGGATATACTGGCTCCATCGATCTTAAGCTCTACAATATACTCTATCTTTCTATTCTGCAGATTTTTTCTGATGCGCTTGTCAAAACTCCTCAGTTCATCCGCAGAGTAGGTATTGTCCATGCTGAGCATCGGGGACTTATGCCTTATCGTCTTAAAGCCCTTTATGGGCTCGCCCCCTACTCTCTGAGTGGGTGAGGTAGGCGTTAATAGTTCGGGATGTGCCTTCTCAAGGTCCTGGAGCCTTCTTAATAGCCGATCAAACTCCTGGTCAGAGATCCTGGGTGAATTCTCTACATAATAGGACCTATTGTGCTCTTCTATAAGCGCCCTTAAATCCGCTAACTCTCTTTTAATATCTTTCTTTGACATGTATCAGTAACCTATCTATAAGATCTCACTGCAAAACCTGAAAGGTCTTCAGCAGCATCAGACCAGGAGATCTCTTCATCCCGGATATAATTTCTTAGTATGCCGTTCCTGATCTTAGCGAGGAAATTCAATACTATCTTCTCATTGCCCTCTGCAACCAGCTCTACCCTGCCATCAGAGAGGTTCTTTACCCATCCGCATACTTTCATGGACTGTGCAATATTCTCCGCTGTAAACCTAAATCCTACTCCCTGCACCATCCCGCTATAATATACATGCACCCGCTTCTTCATCTAAGGTCCTTATATTAGGGACGGTTCTCACGCCAATCCCAGACATGTCCCTAATTACAATCCCAGAAG
>CAYLIX010000227.1:0-2070 GCA_964383775.1 uncultured Planctomycetia bacterium | reverse complement strand
GCTTCAAATGATAAGGATCTATTTAAGGATCTAGAGCTTGGCAATGGAATGTATTCTCTGAATTAAACACCTGGTGAACTCGATAGATCAGACAGAGAGATTATATTATACGGGCTTGAAGATGAATCCAGCAGGATAAATGTAAATGTAGATAAAACGATGCCGGTCTTGAGGAATCTCTTGATGAACTCTGGCCTGGAGCTTGAAAAGGCTGATGAGATAGTCGCGGCCATTGAAGACTGGAGAGACGCGGACGATCTTTCAAAGTCAGCGGGTGATAACTCGCAGGGCACTGAAGATGCATACTATCAAACACTCACAGTCCCGTATCGCACTAGCGGCAGAGAGTTTGTAGCCCTGGAAGAACTTCTTTTGTTACGTGGAATTTCGGATGATATATATAATGATCTCTTACTGCCCTATGTTACTATATATGGGGAAGGCAGCATAAATATTAATACCGCCCATATCAAGGTCCTGGATGCACTATTCGGCATAGGCTACCCTGGTCTGGCAGCAAAGATAGTGGAATACAGGCAAGGTTTTGATGGCAAAATAGGCAGTACTGATGACAGGTGGTTTATTATGGGCAGCCCCATAATCGAGGGAGGCAAGAGAGGACTTATTGAGGTTAAAGACTTGAATGATCAAAATTGGTATGGTAATATATTCGGGATAGATGAACGCGAGTATGCAAGGCTGAGAGAATTGATTACCGAAAAAGCGCTTCTTTGTACTGCATCGGATATTTATAGGGCGACAGCCTCGGCTTCCGTCGGTAAGATCAAGAAAGTAGTGAGCACAGTAGTGCAGTTCAATGCACCTGGTGCGCTTGAGAGTAGCGGCTTTGCAGATGAGCTGCCTGCTCCAGATGTTAAGTACCTCTTTTGGCACGAGGCAAGATAGGGAAGATTATGTTTAAGAAGAATGAAACCATAAGCGTTTTTGAGATCGAAGGCCCAGTTATAAAATTGGTCCAGATAGCACAGGAGGATCCCCCAAAACTCTTAAGACTGCTTACGCATAAGAGTAATGGGGGCTCCACAGAAGATCTTGCAGCGGCCATAAGGACGCTGGCATCTGAGTATAAGCTTGGTAATAGCAGGGTCATAATATCCTTGCCCAGACATAGAGCCACTGTCAAGAACCTTAAGCTCCCTTCCACTAATCTGCAGGAGATAGAGACTATGGTGCGCTTTCAGGCCACCAAGATCCTGCCAATTCCTCCAGAGAAGATCATATCGGGATATAGGGTTGCCGGCATAGACGAGAATGGTTATTCGGAGATCATGCTTGCGCTGGCTCATTCAGATATGATCGAAGGTATACTCCAGGCATATAAGAGAGCAGGTATTGCTATTGCAAAACTGACCATAAGTTCAGAAGCAATAGGCACCTGGTACATGGCACGCCAGGGTGAGGAAGAGCGGGGGTCTGCCATATGTATAGTAGATATTGGAAACACATCACTGGATATCTTAGTAGTACGAGACGGCGCAATAAGGCTTACCCGGTCTGTAAATTTTGTATCTACTAAGGATTTGGAAAGTAAGGCATCTGACGAAGTGGGTAAGACCCTCCTGGCGTACAATAAGTCAGCGCCAGGCATGGAGGTAAGCAAGATTGTACTTTCAGGGAGGCGCTCTGCAATAGAGAAAGAAGCCCCTCTCCTTAAACGCGACACAGAATTGCCGGTAGTCTTTCTTGATATATTGAAGACATTGCCAAAACCTTTGCAGAAGTCTCTCAAAGATACTACTGCACACACAAGTTTTACAGCGGTCCTTGCCGCCGGTCTTAATGAAGGGGGCCTTAAGATAAATCTAATGCCTGAAAGCTTGAGGCGATCACGATTTTCAATGTTGATCAAAGAGAGCCTTATCATAAGCATAGCACTCTTTTTGAGCCTCTCGATAGGTATTGCTGGTATGATAACGAAGAATTTTGTCCTTAAGAAGAGGCGGCTTGCAGAGATTACTATGAAGCTGAATGAGACTGAGCCAAGGGTACAGCAGCTTATTAAATTACGCTCTTTGAAATTGCACAAATTTACAATAAACCTCTTAGCTG
>CAYLIX010000226.1:0-2075 GCA_964383775.1 uncultured Planctomycetia bacterium | reverse complement strand
AAAAAGAGCTATTTGCTGGGACGCCTCCAGAACAGATACCCACTCTTTAATCGTATTGACTGCCACCCCGAGATCGCGCGACATGCCGGAAAGGTTTAGAATCTGCCCGTTGCACGCTGCCAGCATCTCAAGAAACCTCTGGAAATCGGTTAAGTCCCCAATCTGGCGAATCTGGCGCACGTCCCTTTCCAGGTATGTCTGCAGATAACCATTAAACCATAGTTTAGTATCGATTCTGTTATCAATGACAAGCTCGGGAAAACCACCTCTGAGCAACAGTGTCTTAAGCGTACTTAAACTCAATGTCTTTTTTGATTTTAGGCGTTCTTTAAAGGAAAGTGACAAAAGGCTGAAAACCGCAATCCTGCCGGCAAGCGATTCTCCGACATTCGCCATCAATGGGAAGCTTTGGGAACCTGTCAGAAGGAACTGCCCCTTCTTAGAGCGATCACTGTCGATTCTTATCTTAAGATAAGAAAAGAGATCCGGTGCATACTGTATCTCATCGATAATTACCGGAGGAGGGTAATTTTCCAGGAATAACCTCGGCTCCCTGTTTGCCATAAGCCGGCTGTCGGGATCATCCAGGGAAACATAGCGATGGGTCTTTGAAAAGAGGCGCTTTAAAAGCGTTGTCTTCCCCGACTGGCGCGGACCTGTGATGATGATAGTGGGAAATTGCCTTACGCCTTTTTTGACAACATCTTCTATGGAACGAGTTATGTATTTGCCAGGCACTGCACACCTCCTTTGTGCAATTTTGCATTTATACTGCAAATATACACCATATTCTTCGGGTTGTCAAGCTGAAAGTGTAAAAATGTATACCTTGAAAATTCGGTGGTGCCAACTGAATTTTCAAGGTATGCGGTGTGGGCCTTTTATCTCTATTTGCTAGGCGTTGTTGATAGCTGAAACCTTGCAAGAGTTCCCGCAGTGGTGGTAGCCCCAACGGGATTCGAACCCGTGTCTTCAGAATGAGAATCTGATGTTGTCGCTTTTACGCACGAGTTTCTCATTTTGCTACCCATTTTGCAACTCTCCCCTGTCTCCTATGAACACCTTCTTTATATCTTCCCCTATCGGCTCATTTATAGCCATAGCGTATCTGTCTGTCTCTTTGAGGCTCTCATGCCCAAGCCTATGCTGAACCTTTGCTATATCAACACCGCAGGCAAGGGAATAGCTTGCGTAGCTGTCCCTGAATTTATGCAAGTGCCCTTTTATGGCGAGCTTTCTTAAGAAATCATAGATAACGTACCTATATAACTGGCTGCCGGAGAACTTCTTACCCTCACTCCTGCCGGTAGCTTGAGTAAATATATAGTCGCTATTTCGCTTTAGCTTACTTAAGGCGTCTGTTAACCTATAAGATAACCTTAATATCCTCTCCTTATCCCTTTTGGGATGCCAGTCATCCTTCCGGGATACCTTCAGGGTGTTGTTCTCTTTATTTAGGTCACTCCATTTAAAATTGCTTACCTCTTCCTTCCTCGCCCCTGTTTGAAGTAACAAAAAGATCATGGCATCAAGCATTGGATCCTCTTTTGAGTATTTAAACATCAGGCGCATTTCATCCTGGCCGTAGACTTCAACAGGCGGTTTCTTGGCCTTGATTATAGACAATCCATCTGTGGGATTTTCGTTTATGTGATTTAGTTCTTTGGCTATCTTAAAGATCTTGTGAAGGGAGCGCACTTCCCCGTTTATCGAGTGCGGGCTTAACCCTCTCTCCTGTTCGTACATTTTAAACTCCACAAAGTGGGCATCCTTTATCTCATGCAAACATCTTATATATGCATATCTCTTAGCCATAAAAGCGGCGAATAGCCTATAATGCCCTAAATACTTCCTCCTGGTGTGCAGATTATCAAAGTGGGTATTGAGGTACGACTCCAGGCGCGGCGCAAAGACCTGTATTTCGATTTTATCCATGGCAAGCAGGCCCTGCTTTCTAAAGTAGACCTTCTCTTCGAATGTCCTGTAGACAAGCTCTGCCCTTCTCCTGTTCTTGGTCTTGAGGGACTTCATGCACTTCTTGGGCTGACCGTCACCGGTCTGGCCCTCGTACCAAT
>CAYLIX010000225.1:0-2091 GCA_964383775.1 uncultured Planctomycetia bacterium | reverse complement strand
GCTATTTTTTGTGCTATATTATACTTAGAACTTTAATGTGGCGCCTGATGTAATAGAGGTCTCACCTACTAACCTACCTTCTATATTGAATAAGAGATGCTTTGCAATCTCTACATCTATGCCTACGAATGGACCAAATGCGAGTAGATCAAAATTGGGCTCTATCTCATCCTCATATACTACCCCGGCAAATGTATACTTTAGGTCGTCATAAGTAGACATAAGTATCCAGGAGTGGTATACACCAAGATATGGGATCAGAGAGGTCTTGAGTCCGTCTATATCATACTTTGCAGTCATGTAGACGCTATTCTTTCCTTCTGCGCCCCAGAGGTCTCCCGTGGCTCCCGATGTTCCAAGGGCCCTTCTATTTAACTCATCTATGCTGTTAAAGAAGCCGTTTATCTGTAAATCGTAACCCCAGTTCAGAGTGAAGTCTTTGCACTCTTTATAGGGCTTCAATACATTGATCCCGACACCGCCGTACAGGCCGGTATCTGTACCCAGGGTAATAGACGAATCATCAGACTTATCTGTAAACTCTAAGTCAAATGAAGCTCCGCCAATCTTTGCATAGACATTACATTCATCACTTTTGCCTAATATGACCTTACCAAGGACCTGATTAAAATTGGTCACAGTCATTCCACCGATCTCAGAGTCTGTGCTCATGAGCTCAAGGAGCCTGCTATCAGCATAATTGTGCTCAAAGGCTATACCCAGCCCCCACTTGTCAGTGGTCTGTTTAAGCGGCTCTATGCAGTTTCCAGATCCACCTGCATATGCGCTTGTAGAGATGAATGCTGCTACGAGCAATACTACCCCTACGAATATCATTCTCTTAATCATATAATACCCCCCTTTTGATTTATATAAGTATATCATATAGAACCTATGAATGTCAAATCCTGGAAATGCCGATTGACTTATCTTCTATTTAGATATAAAATGTTTAAATAGCATATGTTAAAACGAAAACTTACCTTATTAATCATACTCTTTGTGTGCTTGGCGCTCTTTAGCGCATTCTCAGGCCTCCAATGGCTGAGGCTCATAAATGAGGAGTATCTCTACCACAATCCAAAGGTCTTTAAAAAGAGGCTTGAAGTTTTACCGTCTAATCTTAATATAGAGAGCATCAAAAGGATAAAGGCATCCTGTAACCCCAAAGAATTCAAATTCATTGTGATGAGCGATAGCCATGGAAAGGACGACGTATTATTAAGGGTTATTGCCGATACCCTAAAACATAATCCGGATTTTATCATATTCCTGGGGGACTTTACAGAGCAGGGTAAGCTGAGGCACTATGTCAAGGAACTCAACTTTATCAAAAAGAGTATACCCGTACCTTTTATCTTAGTCATAGGGAATCACGATTATCGTAATTATGGTTACAAGTCTTATTCACACATCTTTGGTCCGCTGGACTTCTACTTTGATATAGGGAAATATAGATTTATATGCATAGACAACAACTTCAAGGAGAAGGTCAGGGATATAGTTCATCTGCCAGGCCCTGACATGGAATGGGACGCTGATGACGGCATAGATGTTGAGATACTTAAGATACTCGAAAGATTACTTATGGACGGATCTCAGAAGAATCTCATATTTATGCACCAGCCTCCTCCTTTAAAGGCATGGCAGGAGTATGCATTTACTACAAACAGAGAACCCTTTATGTCCCTTATGGAGCATTATAGCCGCAATATAGAGTATGTATGTGCAGGCCATGATCATCATTATGATATGAAAAAGCTTCATGGTATAAAGTTCATAGTGAGTGGCACAACAGGAGGAGAGTTTGGCAGGCAATATAATAGATTTAAGGCCCCAGAATATACTTATACATTATTTACAGTTGATAATAATGGCATTAATGAACGCACTTACAAGGTCAATTAAGGATTTATGAAGACTGCGACCCTTATAGATTTCTCAAATGTATATTCCTTCTCTGTGAGGAGTATACATTCCTACTTAAAGAGCAAGGGGCACATAGTGTCTACTATCCATTGCAGTGCAGAGACAGATAAGGTCTTTACCCTCTTGTCAGATAGTGAATTGAATGCGCTCTTAAGGCATTGT
>CAYLIX010000224.1:0-2120 GCA_964383775.1 uncultured Planctomycetia bacterium | reverse complement strand
GTATTTAGTTTTTCGTGTACAAGTTCTACAATGTCATTAATAGTAACCAGCTTTGTTGCTTCATCATCTGAAATACTTACTGCAAACTTATCTTCTGCGCCATAGATAAGCTCAATTGCAGCAAATGAATCCAACCCTAAATCATCCCTTAAATTAGAAGAAGATGCTATCTTCTTATCATCAATACCTATATTCTCTGATATTATCTCTTTGACCTTTAACTCTATATCTTCTTTCGTCACTTTATCAGCCATTATTTACTTATACCTCCTCATAACAATGCAGGCATTATTACTGCCAAAGCCAAAAGAATTAGATAAAATTATATTAAGTTTCTTTTCCTGTGACTGGTTTGGTACATAATTAAGATCGCATGCAGGATCTTTTGTCTTATAATTTACAGTAGGGGGCATTATATTATCCTGCATAGCCATGACACAAGCAACCGCTTCTACTGCACCGGCTGCACCTATAGGATGGCCTATCATAGATTTTGTAGAGCTTATGCCAACACTATAAGCATGCTTCTTAAATATCTTCTTTATTGCCATTGTCTCGGTTGTATCGTTTGCCTGCGTGGCAGTACCATGGGCATTTATGTAATCTATCTGCTCTGGCCTGACTCTTGCAGTTTCTAAGGCTAACTTCATTGCTCTGGCTGCATCCTTACCATCGGGAGCTGGCATAACCATATGATAATGACCACATGTAGAACCATAGCCTACAAGCTCGGCATAGATATTAGCCTTTCTTCTTCTAGCATGATTAAGTTCTTCTAAAATTAATATAGCTGCCCCTTCACCCATAACAAAGCCGTCTCTTCCTTTATCAAACGGCCTAGATGCCTCCTTAGGTAAATCATTTTTTCTAGACATTACTCTAAGCTGGTTAAACGCGCCAAAGGTAAGTGGTATTATTGGTGCCTCAGTGCCGCCTGCAAACATAATATTTGCCCTGTTCTGCCTTATCATGTCCATAGCAAGCCCTATTGCATGGTTTCCTGATGAACATGCTGTAGAAACAGCAATATTTGGTCCAGCTAATTCAAAGTGTATAGAAACATGTCCAGATGCAGAATTGGCAGTAATTTTAGGCACACAACTTGGGCTGCCTTTTTTTATAGTCTTTGCTTCAAGCACTGCAAGAATCTGCTTTTCATAAAAGAGCATCCCGCCTAAACCTGAACCTATGCAAACTCCTATACCGTTCTTGTTCTCTTTTTCAAGGTCAAGCCCAGAATCTTCAACACCCAGCTTTGCAGCTGATATGGCAAATTGTGCAAATCTATCAGAAGAACATATTGTTCTTTTATTCATAAACTTAGCAGGGTCAAAATCTTTAACCTCAGCTGCAATCTTTGTATCATAATCTGTAGTATCAAAAGAGGTAATAGTATCCACAGAAGAAACCCCTTCTAAATTTGATTTCCAGAAGGCTTCTTTGCCTATCCCGCTAGGAGCTACTACACCTAAACCAGTTATCGCTATTCTTTTATTAGCCATATTCAAATTATACTGTCTTTTTAACTAAGTTATTCTTATAGCATATTGACCAGATCATTTTATTTAGTCTTTCAGCGTTTTTTATATCCTCTTCTTCATCATAATTGTACATGTCTTCTCCTTCTGTCCACATGCTAGAACTTTCCGGCAACTTACAGGATTCTAAATCCTGATTCCTGCCATGCACAATTACTGCTTTTGGAGCAAATTTTGATTTAATAATCTCTGCTAAAAGATCAGCAGTTGAAAAAGACTTCGCACCATGTGATTCTTTTTGAGGCACATCTGTAGCAGATATCACTATATCAGGCTTGAATTTCTTAAGAGCTTTCATAGCATCTTGTTGACAATATACTGCTTCATATTCATACTCGCCATACGGCTCTATAGGTGGTGGCGGATACTGCTCTTGATGGCTTATTGGCAGAAGATAGGGCATGCAGAAATCCCTTTCTATAAATAGTATCTTTGCAAAAGGCACTACTCCTTCTTTTCGAGTGATCTCATCTAGCGAAACAGGAGTAATGATAGTAGTGTCTTCAGCTTTTAAGACTTCTTCTATTCTGTTTACAACCTCTATAATATTTATCGGCTTAGGAAAGAATCCATCTACTCCAA
>CAYLIX010000223.1:0-2137 GCA_964383775.1 uncultured Planctomycetia bacterium | reverse complement strand
ATCTCGCCTTCTGAGGCCTTTTCAAGACCGGCAATAGCCCTGAGTGTTGTGGACTTTCCGCAGCCGGAAGGCCCTACAAGCACTAAAAATTCTTTATCCTTTATATCGAGAGTAACATTATCTACGGCCTTTACATTGGCCCCGAAAATCTTCGTTATATTCTTTAATTGTACCTTTGCCATATAATCCCCTTGTGTAAACTTATTCTACGCTCATGTACTCGAATAGTTTTATCAATGTATTGCGTAAATCTTTTCTATTTGTAATCATATCTATGAGACCATGCTCCAATAAAAACTCAGACCTCTGAAACCCTTCAGGTAATTTCTGACGAATGGTCTGCTCTATAACGCGCGGACCAGTAAAACCTATGAGGGCCTTTGGCTCTGCCACTATGACATCGCCCAACGACGCAAAGCTAGCCATGATCCCCGCCATCGTAGGATTGGTAAGGACTGATATGTACGGAAGGCCTGCCCTGTTGTGCTTTGATAAAGCTGCCGATGTCTTGGCCATCTGCATAAGTGATAGCACGCCTTCATACATCCTGGCGCCTCCACCAGAACCTGAGACTATGACAAAGGGCAGCCTTGAGTCTGTGGCCTCTTCAGCAGCCCGTGTAATCTTCTCTCCTACTACTGATCCCATGGAACCCATGATAAATCTTGAATCAGTAACACAAAATATTCCTTCATGCCCTCCTATAGTCCCTTCTCCGACTATGGCTGCAGAGCGCATGTTGGTCTGGGCCTGGTCCTGCTTAAGCTTGTCCTTATAGGTCTTTGGCCCGGAAAATTCCAGAGGATCATCAGAGACCATATCTGCATAACGCTCCCTAAAGCTCCCGGGATCCAGAAGGAGTTTTATCCTTTCATGTGCGCCTATCGTAAAATGAAAATTGCAATGTGTACAGACCTTGAGATTTTCCTGCAGTTTCTTATTATAAATGATCTTCCCGCAGTCAGGGCATTTCTTCCACAGACGTCAGGGATCATCTTTCTTTTTGCTACTTTAAATACCCTGTATTTTGGCTCACCGCCAAAGAGCGCCATTATACCACTCCTGTGCCGAGCAGGTCTTTTGCTATATCTACTGCCTCAGCCGCATCTTTACCATATCCATCTGCACCGATCTTATCTGCAAAACCCTTTGTAATGGGCGCGCCACCTATCATCACCTTTACATTGCTGCGTATACCTGCTGTATCCAGCGCATCGATAACATCTTTCATGGCAGACATTGAAGTCGTTAAGAGGGATGATAATGCCAATACCTGCGCACCAGTCTTTTTGAGCGCTTCTATGAGCTTTTCGGTGGGGCAATCTATTCCACAGTCTTCAATCTGAAATCCAGCGCCTTTAAGCATCATGGCTACGAGATTCTTTCCTATGTCATGAAGATCGCCCTTTACAGTACCTATTACTATCTTTCCTACAGGCTTTACTCCAGCCTCTATAAGGTGTGGCTCAAGTATCTTCATGCCGGAATGCATTGCATCTGCAGAGATTAAGACCTCAGGTATGAATATCTCATTGTTCTTAAATCGTTCGCCGATAATAGCCATACTGGCGATGAGCCCTTCGTTCATTATCTTCTCAGCAGGTGTACCAGCCTTAAGCAGGCCATTGACCTCTCTTACGAGTGTTTCCTGGTCGCCGCTAAATAATGCCTTTCTCAACTCATCCATTATAATAATACCCTTATATCTTATAGAATACTAACCCGCTTAAGAGCTTTGGATAGAAGTATGTCGTCTTTTTGGGCATCCTCTCACGTGAGACTGCCACGCTCCTTACCTCTTCTATCTTTGGTGGGTTGAGAAAGAATGCCATGCCAAACCCTTCTCTATCCACCAGCTTAACTGCATAATCAGCGTCTCTAGTATATACTATATTATCTCTATTATCCAGTTTTTCTTTTATATCCAGTATTTGATCAAATATTACTTTATGTAATATAGCAACATCCAGTTTATCAGCACTCCTCTTCTGCGTAAGTGAGAAGAATCCCGTCTCCTTAGAATACATTCCGCAGATAAATTCATCTCTTTCTGCGCGCTCAAGGCGTAAAAGAAGCGCATCCGTATCTGGCGCGCTCTCTATCTTAAAGTGTTTTTCAAGGAGGGGTCTTGCCTCCT
>CAYLIX010000222.1:0-2141 GCA_964383775.1 uncultured Planctomycetia bacterium | reverse complement strand
AATTCAACATGGAAAAACTACGATACCACAAGATCATACTTATGTGTGACGCGGACACCGATGGTTCGCATATTAGGACGCTGCTTCTGACCTTCTTCTACAGGAGGATGCAGGACGTAGTAGCCAAGGGGCATATCTACATAGCCCAACCACCCCTATATAAGATAAAGAGGGGTAAGAGGGAGGAGTATATAGGCACAGAAGAGGAGATGAACGACCTCCTCATAGATATGGGTACAGAGGACCTCACCCTCACAAGGCAGAAGGACAAGAAGAGCATTACTGGAAAGCAGCTAAAAGAGCTATTGTACCAACTCATAGAATTAGAGGGCCTAAGCAATGCCCTAAGGCATCGTGGAGTGAAATTATCAAAATATCTAACTTTCCAACACAAAAAGACCCATAAATTGCCTCTTTTCATGGCTAAAGTGGAGGGAGAGCTAACTTTCTTGTATGATGACAAAGAGCTCGCAGCACTGGTAAAAGGCTTTAGCAAGTCCAGGAAAAAGGCAATAAAGAAAGAGGACAAGGAAGCAAATGAGAAGGAAGATAATAGTAAAGAGAGATCTATCGAGGATGTCTATAAAGAGCTTGACTTAGTAGAGCTCTTTGAGGCCAGGGAGATGGAGAAGGTCATAAAGAAGATCACATCCATGAAGATAGATGTCGAAGACTATGACCCAATACCAGATAAGCAGGATATAAAGCCTAAGAAGAAGGGCCAGGTAAAGCCGCTTTATAAGGCAAAATATGATGCTGAGACAAAAGAGATATTCAACCTTAGGGAACTACTCAAGCTAGTCAAGGCAGTGGGCAAGAGGGGCATGAGCATCCAGAGGTATAAAGGCCTGGGAGAGATGAACCCAGAACAACTCTGGGAGACTACAATGAACCCCGAGTCCAGGACCATACAAAAAGTTTTGCTAGAAGACGCAGTAAAAGCAGATGAGATGTTTACAGTGCTTATGGGCGACCAGGTACAGCCAAGAAAAGAGTATATTCAGAAGCACGCCCACGAAGTAACGAACCTGGATATATAGGAGAACTTATATGTACACAAGGAATGAGAAGATAATACCAAGGTATATAGAAGAAGAGATGAAAGACTCCTACATAAATTACGCCATGAGCGTAATAGTGGGCAGGGCACTCCCTGACGTGAGGGATGGTTTAAAACCAGTGCACAGGCGTATACTCCACAGCATGAGCGAGCTTAGTCTTCAGCACAACAGGCCATACAAAAAGAGCGCCCGCATAGTAGGCGACTGCCTTGGAAAATACCATCCACACGGAGACATGGCTGTCTATGACGCGCTTGTGCGTATGGCGCAGGATTTCTCTCTAAGATATCCACTCATAGACGGGCAGGGCAATTATGGCTGCTTTACAAAAGAGACAAAGATTAGGCTTGCTGACGGACGGAATCTCTCATTTACTGATTTGATTAAAGAGTACAGGTGCGGAAAGAAAAACTTTACTTTTTCTTTTAATCACGAGAGACAGAAAATAGAGCTCGCAGAAATTAAGAATCCAAGGCTTACGCGGAAGAAGGCAAAACTCGTAAAGATATATTTAGATAATGACGCAACAATCAGGTGTACCCCCAGTCACCGCTTTATGCTAAGGGATGGTAGTTATAAACATGCTAAAGACCTAACACCTAAAGATTCTTTAATGCCGCTGTATACATCTAGATATGATGGTTGCGCTGACGCTAATCTAAAAGGTTATGAAGTAATTTACCAGCCAGAAGACAACAAACAGGAATTTACGCATCAATTAGCAGATAAATGGAACCTCGAAAACAAGATATATAAGAAAAGCGCAGGCAGGATAAGGCACCACATAGACTTTAACAAATTAAATAACGACCCTGCCAACATACAGAGAATACAATGGAACGAACATTGGAAGTTGCATAAGGCACTTACTAGCTGGAAGCACAAAAATGACCCTGAATACAGAAAGAGCCTTGCTGAAGGTAGAAGGAAGTTTTGGAGTGACCCGGAAGCCCGCAAGAAGGCTTCTACTCGTTGTGCAAAACGAAACAGTAAAAGTTGGAAGAACACGACTTACCGCGCAAAAATGATTAAAAGCATACGCGAGGCATGGAAAAGGCCGGAATACCGCGAAACAATAAT
>CAYLIX010000221.1:0-2196 GCA_964383775.1 uncultured Planctomycetia bacterium | reverse complement strand
ATTACAACAGGCCATTGCAGCCTCAAGCAGGATCTTTGAGATACTGGATGCCGAGCCCAATATTACTGAAAGGCCTGATGCCAAGACCTTACCCCCTATACGAGGCAAGGTTACCTTTAAAGATGTATCATTCAAATATTCAAAGAAGGGGCATGATATATTAAAGAACATAGATCTGGAGGTTGCCAAAGGTGATATAGTCGCCATAGTAGGATCCAGCGGCGTAGGAAAGACGACCCTCATAAACCTCATACCGCGCTTTTATGATGTAACGACCGGATCCATAGAGATAGATGGGCTTGATATAAAGGATGTCACTATTGAGTCTTTACGCGGACAGATAGGTATAGTAACGCAGGACCTCATACTATTTAACGATAGCGTAAAGTTTAATATAGCATATGGAAGGGGCTCATCCCAGCTCGACGAAGAGGCTATAATAAGGGCGGCAAAGGTAGCAAATGCACATGAATTCATAGTAAAACTCCCCAATGGCTATGACACCATAATAGGCGAAAAAGGCGTAAGGCTCTCAGGCGGCCAAAAGCAGAGACTGGCCATAGCAAGGGCTATGTTTAAGAATCCCCCCATACTTATACTGGATGAAGCGACTTCTCAGCTCGATACAGAGTCGGAACGGCTGGTCCAGGAAGCTCTGACACGGCTTATGCAGGGGAGGACCGTCTTTGTAATAGCGCACCGCTTAAGCACCATAAAGAATGCGACCAAGATAATCACGCTCGATAAGGGCGCCATACGAGAAAACGGCACCCACAAAGAGCTTATGGAGCAGGATACCATCTATAAGAGGCTCTATGAGCTTCAATTTAAGGAATATTGACCTATAGACTTATAGGTGGTATAGTATTAAACTTAAACACAACAGGAAACAAAAGGAGAAAGAAGATAAAAATGACACAGGAAGCAACCGGTTTGATGAAGAATCTGCTAGAAGCAGGGGTTCATTTTGGCCACCAGAAGAGGCGATGGAACCCCAAGATGGCGCCATTCATATTTGGCGAGAAGAACAACATCTATATCATAGACCTGCAATTTACTGCTAATGCCATTTCAGAGGCATGCGCCTTTTTAAACGGCGTATCCCAGGAAGGTGGATATGTCCTCTTTGTAGGCACAAAGAAGCAGGCTCAGGACATCATAAAGCAGGAGGCTCTAAGGAGCGGCATGTTCTATGTAAATCAGAGATGGTTAGGCGGCATGCTCACCAATTTCCGCACCATAAGAAAGAGCATCGATAAGCTGGAAAAGCTGGAAGGCATGAGAGAGGACGGCACATTTGATAAGCTCTCCAAGAAAGAGGTCTCTCAACTCACAAAGGAGATCAACAAGCTTAAGGCCAATTTAGACGGGGTAAGGAAGATGGATAGACTGCCAAAGGCAGTATTCGTCATAGACTCCAATAAAGAGCATATAGCTGTCCATGAGGCAAATAAGCTATCTATCCCGGTGGCAGCCTTAGTAGACACAAACTGCAATCCGGATGTTGTGAGCTATGTAATCCCAGGCAACGATGACGCAATAAAGTCGATAAGGCTGATAACAAAGTTTGCAGCGGATGCAGTGCTCGATGGAAGAAATAAGTTCCTAAGAGCGCTCGAAAAGGAAGACGTAAAGCTGGAAGATAGGCTTTCAAAAGCACCCAAGGTGGATATCATAGCAGAAGAAGAGCACATAGAGAAGCTCGTAGATGATGATAAGAAGAAGCTCGAGGAAGAGGCAAAAGAGAAGAAACCACAGGCGAAGATTGTTAAGAAGAAGCGAGGTAAAACTGTATGATAGATGTAATTAAGAAATTAAGAGAGGCCAGCGGCGCAGGCATGATGGACTGCAAGAATGCGCTTAAAGAGTCTGATGGCAATGCTGACAAGGCACTTGAGTTGCTGCGAAAGAAGGGACTCCTTCGCGCGCAGAGTAAGGCTAGCCGCACAGCAAAAGAAGGATTGGTGCACAGTTATATACACTCCAATAATAAGATCGGGGTTCTCGTAGAGGTAAATTGTGAAACCGATTTTGTTGCAAGAAATGACGACTTCAAGGCGTTTGTCAAGGATATGGCCATGCAGATAGCTGCGGCAAATCCTACCTATGTAAAGAGAGAAGATGTCCCGCAGGAAGTCCTTGATAAAGAGAAAGAGATCATAACGGCCCAGATGGAGTCATCTGAAAAAGGCAAGA
>CAYLIX010000220.1:0-2205 GCA_964383775.1 uncultured Planctomycetia bacterium | reverse complement strand
CCATCGCACGCTTGCTCAGGGCACTTAACCTTTGTAGTTATGGAGCTGGCATGTTTACACTTGGGAAATGTTGAACAGCTCATAAACTTGCCGCGCCTGCCCCACTTTATTACCATGGGCTCGCCGCACTCAGTGCAGACTTCATCGGTTGTAATGACGGCCTTCTTTATGGACTCCATATTCTTCTTTGCATTCTCCAGGTTGTCATTAAAGGGCTCGTAAAAGTCTTCCAGGACCTTTACCCACTTGATCTTTCCGTCTTCCACCTCATCGAGCTCATCTTCCATGGTCGCTGTAAAGGTGACATTTATGACCTTTGGGAAGTGCTCTGCTAAGAGATCATTTACTATTGTCCCGAGCTCTGTGGGGCTTAGATACCCTTTATCCCGCCTTACGTAATTTCTATAGATGATGGTGTAGATGATAGGGGCATATGTAGAAGGCCTGCCTATACCCTTCTCCTCCAGGTCTTTTACCAAAGATGCGTCAGAGTAGCGGGGCGGGGGTTTCGTAAAATGCTGGTTCGGGATCAGTTTTAATAGATCCAGAACTTCACCTACTACGAGTTGTGGTATCTTCCAGGCTGCACCCCTGCGCTCCTCTTCATCCTTCTTGGCATCCTGTTTATAGAGTATTGTAAATCCTTTAAATGTCACCTGAGTGCCACTCGCCCTGAATTTATACTTATCGGCATCGATATCTACCTGGGTAAGGGCCAGGAGCGCCGGGCTCATCTGGCTGGCAATGAATCTATTCCATATAAGCTCGTAGAGCTTCTGCTGGTCAGCATTAAGAAATTGCGCTACCTTTTCCGGACTTCTCAGTGGCAGCGCAGGCCTTATCGCCTCATGCGCTTCCTGCGCGCTCTTTTTAGATTTATATATATTGGGCTTATGCGGATAATAGTCTTTTCCGTATTTTTTCAGTATGTAATCCTTTGCGGAAGTTTGCGCAGTCTGCGATATCCTTACAGAGTCTGTTCTCATGTAGGTTATAAGACCCTGGCTGCCTTCCTTACCGAGCTCTATACCTTCATAGAGGCCCTGAGCAGTCCTCATAGTCTTATTTACTGGAAAGCGCAGTTTATTAAATGCATCCTGTTGCATGCTGCTCGTTGTAAATGGGGCTGACGGACGCTTCTTCTTATCAGACTTCTTAATATTCGATACGACAAATTCTTTCGTCTTAATATCGTTTAATATATTCTCTGCTGCTTCTTTCGTCTTTATCTCGGCCTTCTTACCGTCGATCTTATCGAGCTTTGCCTCAAAGTGTCTACGCTCCCCCTCCTTCTTCTTAAGCTCGGCCATTATGTCCCAGTACTCTTTAGCTACAAAGGCCTTTATCTCTCTCTCCCTATCCACTATGAGTTTCACTGCTATAGATTGCACCCTGCCTGCGCTGAGGCCTCTCGTTACCTTCTTCCATAGCAATGGGCTAAGAGAGTATCCTACTATGCGGTCGAGTATTCTACGCGCCTGTTGTGCATCTACCTTCTTCTGATCAATAGTGGTATTCGGATGTTTAAAGGCATCGAGGACAGCATCCTTCGTTATCTCATCGAATGATACACGGAAGACCTTCTTACCCTTGCCAAGGAGCTTTGCAAGATGCCAGCTCATTGCCTCACCCTCTCTATCAGGATCGGGCGCCAGATAGATCTCAGTCTTCTTCTTTGCCTCTTTCTTCAGTTTTGAGAGGTACTTCTTTCTCGCAGGTATCACAACATACTCAGGCTCAAAGCCATGCTCTATGTCTATACCCATGCGCCCCTTAGGCAGATCTACCAGATGCCCCATGCATGAAGTGACAGCATACTTTTTACCGAGAAATTTATTTATCGTCTTTGACTTGGCTGGTGACTCTACTATTACCAACTTATTAGCCATAATCTCCCTCTAATTAACGGTTATGAAACTCTTGCCTGCCAGTTCCTTAATAAGTTTCTTACCTTGTAAATCGAGTAATACCTTTGCAGCCTCTCCATGAGAGAGCCTGCATCTATCGAGTATATTATCAATATGAACGGGTTCTGTGCTTAATATATCATAGAGTTCTCTCTCGAGAGCGCTTAAGATGTGCTGCTCAGGTATCTTCTCTTCTACAGGCTCAATACCCAGCTCTTCGAGTATATCATTGGCATTATCGACGAGCCTGGCACCATCTTTTATGAGATTGTGTGTACCGCTAGACGTAGTTTGATTT
>CAYLIX010000219.1:1940-2210 GCA_964383775.1 uncultured Planctomycetia bacterium | reverse complement strand
ATGCTTGAATTGAGTATTTAGTGGGATTTTAGCTTAAAAATCGGCTCTTTATTTACTGTATTGCTCCATTTTAGCTATATTATGAGGATAAACTCACCGCGGGGCTTATTCTGGGTAAAGTGGGAGGCTAATTCGCTTATCTTTGATCTTTTTACCTCTTCAAACTTCTTTGTGAGCTCTCTTGCACATACTATCTCTCTATCCCCTAAGATCTCTAGGGCATCACCTAGCGTCTTAACCAGCCTGTGTGGGGATTCGTATATAATAACG
>CAYLIX010000219.1:0-1930 GCA_964383775.1 uncultured Planctomycetia bacterium | reverse complement strand
CTTTCTTCTACCGCCACTCTTTGAAGGCAGGAACCCCTCGAAAGTAAACTTATGGGTGGGCTTGCCTGATACCACTAACGCTGTAATGAGGGCTGCTGGACCAGGTATGGGAATAAGAGGGATATTGTTTGTAATGACATCTTTTATAATGCTTGTTCCAGGGTCTGATATGCCAGGGGTACCTGCATCTGATACCAGTGCGACATCCTTGCCATTTTTAAGCTGCTCTATTATGTATCTACCTTTGGTAATCTTGTTGTGTTCATAGAAACTAGTAAGCGGGGTGCGGATATCATAACGGGAGGTCAATATCTTTGTGTGGCGTGTATCTTCAGCGGCTATTAAATCTACAGACTTTAATACCTCTAACGCCCTTAAGGTGATATCTTGTAAGTTGCCGATGGGGGTACTGACTACGTAGAGAGAACCTATTCTATGATGTGACATCTTTAGATACGGGTGATTGTTTTGCTAGGATTGTTACTGAATCTTCGCTTACCTCTATGAAGCCTTCTGTAATATCAAAGCTTTTGTTGCCAGAGCCTGTTGCGACATTTACGCTACCTTTTGTAAGCGTAGAAAGCAATGGTGCGTGACGCCCCAGAATAGTCATCTGGCCTTCTTCGCCCGGTACAATGACGCTTTCTGCATCACTCTCGAAGAGCATCTTTTGTGGTGTTACGATTGTTAGTTTAAACTTTTTCATATATCAAGGAAGTGGCGACCCCAACGGGATTCGAACCCGTGCCGTCAGAATGAAAATCTGATGTCCTAAACCAGACTAGACGATGGGGTCGCGTGTTTCAAATTTTATTCTTCTTCTTTTGCTACTACCTTTGCAACTGAAGTAACTTTATCTTTGGCCTTAAGCTTTATTATGCGCACACCTTGAGTTGCTCGGCCTACTTTTCGGATTTCTTTAACGGGGCATCGCACTAGCATCCCCTCAGAAGTTATGATCATAATGCCATCTTCATCTTTTACGACATTTAGCGCGACTGCCTCTCCGTTTTTAGAGGTAACCTTTATATTCGTTATTCCCTTACCGGCCCTGGACTGCACCCTGTAGTCTTTAACATCGGTTCTCTTTGCAAATCCAAGCTCTGTAACAGTCAGGAGTGTTTCCTCAGGCTTTGCTAATCCCATGCCGATTACATAGTCTTTTTTGGCCAGTTTTATCCCTCGTACACCTTTTGCAGAACGACCCATTTCTCGGATGTGTTTTTCATTAAAGCGGATAGCCTTGCCTTCCCTTGTGGCCAGAACGATCTCTTGGCTTCCGTCTGTTAATCTTGCACCTATAAGGGTGTCTTCTTTATCAAGAGTAATGGCAATGATACCGGCCTTTCTGGGGTTACTGAATGCCGTAAGTGCGGCTTTTTTAACCAGGCCATACTTTGTAACGAGAACCAGGTATTTTCCTTCAACAAATTCTTTTACCGGAGTAAAGGCACTTATGGCCTCTCCCTGACCTAGGGCTAGAAGGTTAACTATGGCTTTCCCTTTAGAGACCCTGCCTGCCTGAGGAATTTCGTGCACCTTTAGCCAGTGGACTTTTCCTTTGTCAGTAAAGAATAGTATGTGTTCATGGGTTGAGGCGATAAAGAGGTGCTCTATAAAATCCTCTTCTTTCTTATCAGCTCCTGTTACGCCCTTGCCGCCTCTTTTTTGCCTTCTGTAAGCTGAGACTGGGAGTCGCTTTATATATCCTGAGTGACTGATAGTTATAACCACATCTTCTTCTGCTATCAAGTCCTCTATCTCAAGCTCTTTCATCTCCCTCATAATCTCTGTGCGTCTATCATCCCCGAATCTCTTCCTGAGCTCCTGGGCTTCTTCTTTTATTATTTCAAGGACCTTTCTCTCGTTCTTTAGAATAAACTCATATAGCTCGATTTTCTTTATAAGCTCTAGATACTCTTTGTCGATC
>CAYLIX010000218.1:0-2223 GCA_964383775.1 uncultured Planctomycetia bacterium | reverse complement strand
GACCTCTTAAGAGATCGTATTCGTGCCGAGCGTGTTTACTATCCAACTCCTGGAGATTCTGGAAATATTCCTTGTAGCGTTCCGCCTTCCTGGCCTGTCGTTCTATAGAACCTATTTGACGTTTTACCTCTGCTATTATATCATTGACCCGAAGAAGGTTATTTTCAGTCGCTTCCAGCTTTCGTAGTGCCTCTCTCTTTTTTGATTTGTATTTTATAATTCCGCTGGCTTCCTCAAATATATATCTGTGCTCTTCCGGATTGGAGCTCAATATCATACCTATTCTGCCTTGCTCTACCATAGAATATGCTTGAACGCCGAGACCGGAACCGGCCAGAAGTTCGGATACATCCTTCAGTCTTACGGGAGTCTTGTTTATGAGATATTCGCTCTCTCCTGAGCGGAATAGTCTGCGGGAAATAATAACTTCGTCATATTCTATAGGCAAAAACTTTTCATGATTCGAAAGAGTCAGGGAAACTTCCGCAAATCCAAGTGCTTCTTTGCTGTCCGTGCCGTTAAAAATAATCTCGCCCATGTTAGAGCTACGCATGGCCTTGGCTGACTGCTCCCCTAACACCCACTTGATAGCATCACTAACATTACTCTTACCGCAACCATTCGGGCCGACAATTGCCGTAATACCGGGCTCGAACTTGATTTTTGTCCGATCCGCAAAAGATTTAAAACCAAACATCTCTAATTGTTTAAAATACATATATTAGTGCCCTTTCTGCAGTATGCTCTTCAGCTTCTTTACATCGTCTTCGGTGTATTCCCGATAATTATTTATAGGATTGCGATAAGCCTTTGGGAAGACGTGCTTCTTTTCGTAATTAACAATGGTTCCCTTATATATACCTAATATATGAGCGACCTGTTGTATATTGTATTTTCTGCCATTAATCCGCTTTAACATATAACCTCTATAAACCTATCTAAAGTACCACTTTATTTAAGTATACACGACTTTCTAGTAGTTGTCAATAGAAAAAAATATTCGAGGTCTGGCCTCGAATATTTTCTTGATACTTTTATTTTTTTAAAGTTTCTTTGAACTGCTTTGTAAGAGCCGGGACAACTTCAAACAGGTCCCCTATTATGCCGTATGTGGCAACATTAAATATGGGGGCATCCGGATCCTTGTTTATGGCTATGATAATCTCTGAGGATTGCATACCAATAAGATGCTGGATCTGCCCACTTATCCCGCAGGCCACATAAATCTTCGGGCATACTGTCTTACCTGTCTGCCCCACCTGATGGGAATAAGAAATCCAGTCAGCGTCAACAGCAGCACGTGAAGCGCCTACGGCCCCACCTATGGCCTCGGCCAAGTCTCTCATTATCTGGAAGTTTTCAGCGCTGCCCATCCCCCTGCCACCTGAAACTATTATATCCGCTTCTGTCAGGTTTACGGTAGACTCGATCTCTTCCACTAAGTCTATTAATTTTATGCGGGATTTAAATATATCTTCACTGTAATTCTTTTTTATGATTTCACCCTTTCGGGATTTATCAACTGTTGCTTCCTTCATAACCTTATGCCTGACTGTGGCCATCTGGGGCCTGTGACCGGGGGTAATAATTGTAGCCATGATGTTGCCGCCGAATGCAGGCCGTGTCTGGAGAAGAAGTCTTTCTTTTTCATCTATCTCAAGGCCGGTGCAGTCTGCGGTAAGACCAGCTTTAATCTTAATAGCTACTCTAGAAATAAGACTTCTACCTGTTGTGGTCGCGCCGCAGAGGACAATCTCGGGCTTATATTCATTTATAAGGTTCACTAATACATTTGTATACGGCTCGCTCTGATAGGATCCGAGACCCGCATTGTCTACCACATAGACCTTATCCGCACCTCTATGTATTATGGATTCAGCGCCTTTTGTAATTCCGTCCCCTAAAAGCACGCCGCACAATTCCACGCCGAGCTTGTCGGCCAATTTTCTGCCTTCGCCCAGAAGTTCCCAGGCCACGGACTGGATCTTGCCTTTTCTTTGTTCGCAGAACACCCAGACGCCTTTATAGTGGCTTAGGTCTACGATTTTTATTTCCTTTTTGATCTCAATGGCCTCAAATTTACAAACAGGCCCGCATGCCCCGCATAGATTGCATTTATGCATGTCTATTATGGCTTTTTTGTCTCGAACCTCAATGGAGCCAAAAGGGCAGCTTTTTATGCAAAGCTTACAACCGGTACATTTTTCTACTAGAACCTTTATA
>CAYLIX010000217.1:0-2225 GCA_964383775.1 uncultured Planctomycetia bacterium | reverse complement strand
TAGTAAAGGTAGCAGAGCTTGTCTATGCAAAACAGGGTATGCAGCCTGTAAGATGGGTGCTTGCAGTCCCCGCAGGATCAAAGATAAGAAATGTCAAAGACCTTAAAGGTAAGCGCATAGCTACGGAGCTAGTAGCAGTGACTAAAAAATATCTCAAGAAGAAAGGCGTCAATGCCGAGGTCGATTTTAGCTGGGGCGCAACAGAGGTAAAGGCAAATATGGATCTTGTCGACGCTATAGTCGAGCTTACTGAGACTGGATCGAGCCTAAAAGCGAATAACCTGCGGATAATAGATACAGTCTGCGTCTCTACCACACAGCTGATCGCCAATAAAAAATCCTACAGAAATAAGAAGAAGAAAGCTATGATAGATGATATTGCGCTGCTCCTAAAAGGCGCGATACTCGCTGAAAATAAAGTAGGCCTGAAGATGAATGTCGCTAAGAAAGATCTGAAGAGGGTGCTTAAGATACTGCCATCGATGAAGAGGCCCACTGTCTCTGGCCTGACCGATCCTAAATGGGTCGATGTGGATACCATACTGGATGAGACAGAGGTAAAGAAGATTATACCTAAACTTAAGGCCGCTGGTGCGCAGGGCATAGTAGAGTATCCGCTAAATAAGGTCATCTATTAAAGGGGGTGAATAGAGTTATGCCATGTGGCAGGAAGAGAAAGAGGCGTAAGATGGCAAAGCACAAGAGAAAGAAACGCCTAAGACGCGACAGACACAAAAAGAGATAGCACTAATTTATATTATGAAGGGATCAGTCTTGAGGGTTGCAGCAATAGTTTGCGCATTTTGTATAGTATTGACATCAACGCTACCTTCTTATGCTGCAAGAGACCTCTTTCCTTTTATGATCAAGGATAGGGTGCCCACGACCAGAGAGTCAGAGGCACTGGCCCATTATACAATGGGCATTATCTACGATAATGAGGGGAAGACCGATGAAGCGCTAAGAGAATACCAGAAGGCACTAAAGAACGATCCGGAGTCGAGCTTTACGCATATAAGGCTTGCCGCCGATTATCTTATAAATAACGAACTTGATAAAGCAATAGAGCACCTGAAATTTGCAAAGCAATTTGATCCAAGCCACATCCGGTCGCGGATATTATTGGCTCTTATATATACTTCGCAGAAGAAGTTTGATGAAGCCGCCGGTGAGTACCAAGAAGTGGTTAAGCTGGATCCCGGGAGCTTAGAGGCATTGACATCATTGGCAGGGTTATATGTGCTGCAGGAAAAGATGGAAGAAGCAGCCGGCGTCTACGAAAAGCTCCTGGAAAAGAAGAAGGACTCCGCATCTCTCCATTTTAACCTTGCGCTCATATATTCCAGGCTGGGTAAGCTGGATAAGGCGATCGAGGAATTTAAAACGGCGATTAAGATCAAGCCGGATTATGTTGAGCCCTATCTTATCCTTGGTTATCTCTTAAGGGATGACCATAAGGCGTCGGCAATGTATTATGAGAAGGCGCTGGAGTATGATCCTGATAATGCAGATTCATACTTTTACCTGGGGGCTGCATACGAGGGGTCAGACAGGAACTTAGAGGCAGAAGGGGCCTTTAAAAAGTGCATAGAGATCGATCCAGGCTATGCAGATGCATATAATTACCTGGGGTATATGTTTGCAGAGGATGGGATAAGGCTCGAAGAAGCGATTGCGCTTGCACAGAAGGCCATAGAGCTGGATCCTGACAATGGGGCTTATATCGATACCCTGGGATGGGCATATTTTCAGAAGGGCATGATCAAAGAAGCGCTGATAGAGTTGGAAAAGGCTGCAGGTCTTATAACTGATGATCCTGTAATTAAAGAGCATCTGGAAGAGGCAAGAGAAGCTTTAAAGAAAGGCAAAGATGAGTAAGAGACCTGATGTAAAGATATTAAAGAAGAAGGCAATAGAGATACGAAGAGATATACTGACTATGCTTGAGGCGGCAAAGAGCGGCCATACAGGCGGTTCACTCTCAGAAGTGGAGATATTAATATCTTTATATTATTATAAACTTAGAATAGACCCGAAGAAGCCTACGTGGAATGACAGAGACAGGTTTATATTATCAAAAGGGCATGGCTGTCCTGCATTATACGCAGTCCTGGCTGACCTGGGGTTCTTTCCAAAAAAAGAACTGGCCACCTTAAGAAGACTTGGTAGCCGTTTACAAGGCCATCCGCAATTAGGCTTGCCTGGGCTCGAGATATCAAGCGGCT
>CAYLIX010000216.1:0-2231 GCA_964383775.1 uncultured Planctomycetia bacterium | reverse complement strand
GGCAAGCAGACGAAATTCATCGCCTTCTTGGTTGAAGATGCTTCCGTCAATACCGTTTTTATACTCTAACATAAGACTGAGCTTGTCTTGTGGAGCGAAGTAGTAGCTAGCGTCAATTTTACCTGCCAGGTACGTTCTATAGGCATCGGTATATTCATCGTTTTTAGTATAATAGTAGCTTAAGTATGGAAGTATCGTAAACTTTCTATTGTTGAATAGATCTTTTGTGTAGGGCCAGCTGAATACAAAAGAGGCTGTATGGCTGTCCAGGTCTTCAAATACACCCGTGTAGTCTCTTCTGTTAAAATAGTGGTATCCTAAGGAAAGATTAGCCGTATTCCACAGTCTTGATGATACCGAGGTATCGAACTTGTTCTCATGTGCAGAATCAGTCATGTCCCCGCCCGGAAGCAGTATATCCATATCCGCAAATGAGTAGAATGCATTAAGATAAGCCCTATTGGGTATAACAGCGAAATTGCTGCGTAGAGAATAGATATTTCTGTAAGAATCGCAGAATTTATTATTAAGTTCTTCTATTGATTTTTGATATGTGTAGCCTAGGTTCCAGTCTACCTTATATAGAGTCTTTGTTAATTCCACACCAAAATCCCTTGAGTACCTTTTATCTGAAATACTACTTGATCCGGGTATAGATCTTGCTCTTAAAAGGGATGCCCTAAAGCCTAGGGCAGGAAGCCAGTTTTTAGGTCTTATTCTTAAAATGCCGCTAAAAAGATTCTCCTTCGTTGTTTCTACTCCGGCTTCTCCATGGAGATTGTCTCTTAGATAATGGTGTTGCAATTCAAGTAAGAGCATATCGGTAGGCGTATATATAAAGGTATTATCAAAGACTTCTTTATCATTCAATACTAGGCTGTGCAAGAAGCGCGCTTCACCCGTTAAGCTTATAAAGTTTGGAGCGCCGTATTCGTAAACACTGAAGAGTTGCCACTTCTCCTTTAACATATTCGATGTAATATAGTGAGCCCAGTCTTCGACCGTGGGCATTCTCTCTTCTACGGTTATATTTCTTGTCTGGTCGTATACTTTGCTATAAGCTAACTCCTGCCTTATAATCCACCAGTCAGTTAATTTTATATACTGGTCGAAAGAGGCGACGATATTCTTCAACGGTCTATATAGAGCGTCCACTCTTGTTATCTTATCTTTATGTGCTTGATAAGCGAATGAAGTGCCGAATTGGTATCTTGGGCTTATTTCAATTTCATTTCTTACTCCGAAGACTTCTATGGGGTAATAGTATTCTTCCGATTGCGTGTCATAAGATTTAGTAACACCATAAAGAATTTTAAATCTATCTATCGGATATCTTGATTCGCTGGTGTTCATTGAAAAGTTTATTCCGCGGTAATTCATTCCGTTTAATACGTATCTACTTAAGGATGTTGAATTATCTCCTAAGGCAAAACGCATGTTACCGTTATCTATATGATAATATAAGTGCCTTGGAAACCTTAAATCTTGTCTTGTGCTATGGTCATTAAGCAGGCTGGCTATGAATGTAGAGTCGTAATCCCCGAATGAGGTGTCTGCTCTTATATTGTGGGCGATAGAGGTGGTCTCTCTTTTTGTTCTGATGGAGTATTTTTGCTCATTCCTCATGATAGAAAGAGAATGGTCGAAGAATCTATTCTCACCCATCACATAGTCAGGCGCTATCTCGTTATAGCTAGGGTTTGTGTGTGAGTAGTGTCCTTGAGTTGCGCCTAATGCTTTTTCTCTTACAGACCTCATGCCGAGCTTTTCTTCAGCTAAAACCTGTTTTGGTTTATTTGTAGCGTTTATTTTTTCTTCTGCCTGGTGGATGTAATAAATAGCTGTGTCGTTATTTCTATCCAATAAAAGGATTCTCTCCCATGCCGCTATTGCATCCGCAAACATGCCTTGGCAATATAGATAGTAGGCCTCAGCCTGTAAATACGCAAGCGTTGCATCAATGTCAGGGGATGTGCGTTGACTATACAAGAAACTTTCCAGGGTTTCTTCAATAGCTCTTTCTCTTTGCGCCAGATACGCTGTATCTGCAAAAAGAGTCCCTTGACTGCCCAATAAAAGGCAAAGGATAATTAAAATATGTGATATAAACCTTAATCTATTCATGGCGTATATATTTCAACGATTAATTTTCCAGTATATTTTCCAATAACGGTTGAAGATGATGTCTCAGTTGCTAAATATATATCGAATGGACTATCCAGTGTAAAATC
>CAYLIX010000215.1:0-2290 GCA_964383775.1 uncultured Planctomycetia bacterium | reverse complement strand
AGCGTTCGTTCTGAGCCAGGATCAAACTCTCCAGTTAAAAAAAGAATTGAACTTGGTCTTGATATCCTGCGTTAGCAGGATTTCGCTTGGCTATTCAATTTTCAAAGAACCATATAGATATAAAAAAAGCATCGTAAACGATGCTCTTTTGTAAAAAGCCCTTCGTCTTTCTTTGGCTCCATTAACCTGTATTATCAAATTCTTTAATCATATATAATTATCTAACTTTTAAAATATATCACACAATGCATTGCTTGTCAAGTTTTTTTTGAAAAAACTTACTTGAACAAAATCCTAACATACTGCCGCTTACCGACTTGCAGCAATATCTCCTCTTTAGATAATTCAAAATCTAGTTTCTTAATCACGATGTTATTAACCCTGATTGCACCTTGTTCTATTAATCTCTTGGCAGCATTCTTGGATTTTGCGCATCCAGAGACCACAATAAGGTCTATAAGCCCAATATTCTTCTTAGGCCAATCAATATGCCTGGTCTTAGCAACCTCTAAGAAGGCGTCGCGTGAGCCTGTAGCAGCCTTTGTAACGTGTTTCTTCTTAAAAGTCTCTTTGGCTAGATCGGCTTTTTTTGCTCCATGATAATCTCTGGTAATGAGATAAGCCAAATGCTCTTTGGCATCCTTTGGATGAATGTTTGAATCGAGAGACTCATCAGTTAAGAGCTCATAATAATTGGCCATAAGATCATCGGTTATAGACATAACCTTTCCGAATATCTCTTCGGGGGGATCACTGATTCCGATATAATTATTATAAGACTTTGACATCTTCAGCGTGCCGTCAGTACCTACAAGTAGCGGCATAGTAATGACTACCTGGGGTTTTTGATTATAGCGTTCCTGAATAGTCCTACCCATGAGCATATTAAACTTCTGGTCTGTGCCGCCTATCTCTACATCGGCCTTAAGCTCTACAGAGTCATATGCCTGAAATAGCGGATAGAGAAACTCAAGCAGGCTTATATCCTGGCCGCTCTTATATCGTTTCTCGAAATCATCCCGCTCCAGGACCCTTGCAACGGTCTGCTTTGATGCCAATTCCGCAATATCATATGCCTTCATCTTGCCAAGCCAGTCATTATTAAAGACGACCTTGACCTTATCCATATCGAGTATCTTTGATACCTGTTTTGTATAGGTCTCGGCATTCTTCTCTACTTCCTTTTTGGTCAGGCGTTTCCTTGTAGCAGACTGTCCGCTCGGATCGCCTATGAGGCCTGTAAAGTCTCCTATTAAGAGTAGTATCTTGTGTCCTAACTCCTGGAAATGCTTAAGCTTACGTAATAATACAGTGTGGCCTACATGTATATCAGGCGCTGAAGGATCAAAACCAGACTTGATAACGAGCGGCCTATTGAGCGTCAATTTACTTTTGAGCTCCTTGGGCTGTATTATCTCCACTGTGCCGCGACTTATAAGCTCCAATTGCTTTTCAATATCTCGCTTCATATCTCACCTATTCCCACTAAGCCTCCCCATTCGCTCGCCTATTCTGCAGAATCAGAATCCTTCAGGCTCAGAGCTATCCTCCTATGGGAGGGTTCTACCTTTAATACGTGTACCTTTATACTGTCGCCTTCCTTATATATATCTTCCAGTCTCTTATCCTGCGGTATCTTCACTTCGCTCACGTGAACAAGCCCTTCGAGGTCTTTCTTAAGTTCGACAAAGATACCAAAATTGGTAATCTTTGTAATCTTACCCTTGCACTCGGTTCCAGGCTTATACTGATCTGTAATCTTTTCCCATGGGTCATCACTCAATTGCTTAAGGCCCAGGGATATCTTACGCGCATCCTTATCTATGCCCAGTACAATCGCCTCTACCCTCTGCCCCTTCTTCAGTACATCGCGCGGGTGGGCAATCCTCTTGGTCCAGGACATATCTGATACGTGAACAAGGCCGTCTATCCCTTCCTGAAGCTCTACAAATGCGCCATAATCCGTAAGGTTGCGGATCTTACCCTTGATCTTATCGCCTACATTAAAGAGCTCGCTGACCTTGCTCCATGGATCGGCCTCGAGCTGCTTTACGCCAAGCGCTATCTTCTGGTGCTCCTTATCCGTCGACAATACTATTACCTCTATTGCATCGCCTATGGCCAGGAGCTCATTTGGGTGGCTGTATCTCTTTGTCCATGAGAGCTCTGAAATATGCACGAGCCCCTCTATGCCCTTCTCCAGCTCAATAAATGCGCCATATGGCATAAGATTGACTACCTTACCCTTGACCCTGGTACCTATGGGGTATTTCATATCTATGTCGAGCCA
>CAYLIX010000214.1:0-2336 GCA_964383775.1 uncultured Planctomycetia bacterium | reverse complement strand
GCACCATAGCTTTTACATATATCATAATATCTCTCACCAAACTTCCCGCCTCTTATTGCTATTGCCTTATCTCCAGGTGAGAGTAGGTTTACCACGCTCGCTTCCATAGCACCCGTACCACTCGATGCGAATATAAGACAATCGTTCTCCGTCTTAAAGATCTTCTTCAGGCCATCGCATGCGCCTTTTAAGATCTCCCTGTATTCGGCTGTCCTATGGTGAATGATCGGCTCTGACATACACTTACGTATATCTTCAGGTACCGGAGTCGGCCCCGGTGTCATTAAGAGTCTCTCTTTCATCTCTTTCCCTTCTTGATTGTATGATTCAATACTTCATCTATATTATTAACAAAGAGTATCTTGAGGTCCTTCTTTATATTCTTAGGTATATCTACAAGATCCTTCTCATTCTCTTTAGGCATAACAACACGCTTTATACCCCTTCTGTGCGCTGCCAGGATCTTTGATTTTATACCACCTACAGGCAATACACTACCGAGCAGTGTGATCTCACCCGTCATGGCAGTGTCATTTCTCAAAGGGCGCTTAATAAGGCTGGATACCATTGCCGCAGCTATAGTGATACCGGCAGAGGGGCCGTCTTTTGGTATGGCGCCCTCAGGGACATGTATGTGTATATCATTGGTCTTGTAAAAATTACCCTGTATCTTTAATCTTTGAGATTTAGTCCTTACATAGCTTAAGGCAGCCTGCGCAGACTCCTGCATCACGTCGCCCAATTTTCCTGTAAGTGTGAGCTTACCTGTGCCCTTCATGAGTGAGCACTCTACTGCCATAATATCTCCCCCTGCCTCTGTCCATGCAAGCCCTGTAGCGAGCCCCACTTCATCCTTCTTCATACGTGATATCTCTGTATACTGGGGTACACTCAGATATTTATGGAGATTTTGCGCGGAGATATTAATGCTATTTTCACTCTTCTTATCCACTATACGGCGCGCTACTTTTCTGCAGACCTTTGATATAGTGCGATCAAGCTCCCTTACACCGGCCTCCCTTGTATACTCTTTTATCATCTTTAAGAGGGCAGTCTTTTCAAAGTGCAGCCTATCTTTATTCAGGCCGTTTGCCTTGATCTCTTTTGGTATGAGAAACTTTATCGCTATATTAATCTTTTCATATTCAGTATAACCCGGCAACTTAATGATCTCCATCCTATCCAGCAATGCAGGAGGAATATTATACTGCACATTACTGGTAGTGATAAAGAGGCAGTCTGACAGATCAAACGGTACCTCCAAATAGTGATCACTAAAGGAATTATTCTGCTCAGGGTCCAGCACTTCCAGAAGCGCGCTTGAAGGGTCACCCCGAAAGTCCATAGACATCTTGTCTATCTCATCCAGTAAAAAGACCGGGTTCTTTGACTTTGCCTTCTTCATAGATTGTATGATCCTGCCCGGTAAGGCGCCTATATAGGTGCGGCGATGCCCTCTTATCTCCGCTTCATCCCTTATACCACCCAAGGATATCCTGACAAAGCTCCTTCCAATGGAGCGTGCTACAGACTTTGCCAGCGACGTCTTTCCTACGCCAGGCGGCCCTACAAAACATATTATGGGCCCCTTCATAGACTTTGACAGCTTTCTTACAGCAAGGTATTCTAGTATCCTCTCTTTAGGTGACTTTAAGCCATAGTGATCTTCATCTAATATCTTCTCTGCATTACTTATATCTAGATTATCCTGTGTCTTCTTTGACCATGGCAGGCTTATGAGCCAGTCTACATAGTTTCTTGATACGGTAGCCTCCGGGGAGATGGGCATCATCCTGGAGAGTTTATCAATCTCTTTTATGGCTATCTGGTGAGCCTCTTTGGACATCTCTGCCTTGTGTACCTTCTGACGCAATGCCGCTATCTCTGACTTGTGGCCATCCTTCTGCCCCAGTTCCTTCTCTATAGCCTTGAGCTGTTCCTGAAGATAGAAGTCCTTCTGCGACTTTTCTATGCCTTTCTTTATATCACCCATTATGCGCTTTTCAAGACGCAGTATCTCAAGCTCTGAGTTCAGGATGCCGCTTATATGGAGTAGGCGCTTCGATGCATCGGACATCTCGAGCAACCTCTGCTTTTCATTCACCTTTAATCCCAGGTGCGCACTTACGAGGTCTGCTACCTGACTCGGGTCTTCTACGACCGTTATGTTTGATAAGACATCGGGTGGTATCTTGGTATTGAGTTTGACATATTCGTCAAATTGATTCACTACCCCCCTCATGAGCGCCTCTGTCTCAAGTCCTCTCTTTGAGGAGACCTTAAGGTCTTCATACTCTACCTTGTAAAAATCCCCGCCGGATAAAAATCTCTTTATC
>CAYLIX010000213.1:0-2349 GCA_964383775.1 uncultured Planctomycetia bacterium | reverse complement strand
CCTGCTACTCTCTTTAGCATCTCTGCATATGCCTCTTCTATGTTGCCCAGGTCACGCCTGAATCTATCCTTATCAAGCTTCTTCTTTGTGCCCTTTTCCCAGAATCGGCATGTATCAGGTGATATCTCATCACCTAAGAGCACTTTATCCTTATGCCTTCCGAATTCCAGCTTAAAATCGACTAAGTCAATGTCTCGTTTTGAAAAGAAGTCTTTGAGTATATTATTTATCTCAAAAGAGCGCTCGCGGATAACGCGCATCTCTTCATCCGTAGCTATATCAAGGGCGCGAATGTGGTACTCGTTTATAAGCGGATCATGCAATGCATCATCTTTATAGTGGTATTCAAGTACAGGTATCTTTAATGGTGTCCCCTCTTCGATTCCAAGGAGCCTTGACATGCCGCCTGCTACGATGTTTCTCATGGTTACTTCCACAGGTATGATCTCAAGAGTCTTTATGAGCATATCTCTATCGCTTAAGAGCTTTACAAAGTGTGTCTCCACACCCTTGGACTCCAGAAGCTCAAAGAGCTTTGCTGAGATCTTATTATTTACTACGCCCTTACCCATGATAGTGCCACGCTTTGTAGCGTCAAATGCAGTGGCATCATCTTTAAACTCCTGTATGAATAGCTCTTTGTCGTCGGTCTTAAATACCTTCTTTGCCTTGCCTTCGTAGATCTGTTTTCCCTTATTCATATACCCACCTTTTTAAATATCCGGCCTACATGTGCAGTATGATAGCCTACGTCAAAACATTTATCTATCTCATCCTGCGAAAGAAGCCTCTTTACCTTCGGTTCATTCTCCAGCGTAATCTTAAAATTGATCCCATCGTTTATACTGGCTAAGGCTGTACGCTGTACTATCTTGTACGCCTCTGGCCTTGTAAGACCCTTATCAATAAGTTTTAAAAGGACCCTCTGGGAAAAGATCACACCGCGTGTCTTATTCATATTTTCTTTCATTGCATCTTTATTCACTACGAGCTTCTGTATAACATTTGTCATCTTATCGAGCATATAGTCCAATAGTATTGTGCTATCCGGCAATATCACTCTCTCGACGGAAGAATGCGAAATATCCCTCTCATGCCATAGGGGTATATTCTCCATAGCAGCCTGAGCATTTGCACGCAGGATCCTGGCCAGGCCTGTGATCCTCTCACATGTAATAGGGTTCTTCTTATGCGGCATTGCACTCGACCCGGTCTGTCCCGCTGCAAAATACTCCTGCACCTCCCCAACTTCTGTGCGCTGTAAGTGCCTTATCTCAGTCGCTATCTTATCGAGAGATGCACCGATTAACGCTATAGTCGTAAGATACTCTGCGTGCCTGTCCCGCTGTAGAACTTGTGTTGCTATGTTAGCCGGTTTTAGCCTCAGCTCTTTACATGCAAGCTTCTCAACCTCTGGGTCTATATTTGCATAAGTACCTACTGCGCCTGAAAGTTTACCTATGCTTATATTCTCTTTTGCAGTCTCAAGACGTTTAAGATTTCTTGCAGCCTCATCATAGAAGAGCGCCATCTTAAGTCCAAATGTCACTGGTTCTGCATGTATACCATGTGAACGGCCCATCATTACAGTATTTTTATGCTCGCGAGCCTTCTGCCTGAGCGCCTTCATAAGGAGACGCATATCATGTATCAGGATATCTGCTGCCTCTCTCATCATAAGAGAGAGTGATGTATCCAAGACGTCGCTTGATGTCATGCCTACATGCAGATACTTTGCCTCATCACCTATATTCTCTGCAAGATTAAATAGAAACGCCACTACATCATGATTGGTCTTCTTCTCTATCTCTTTGATGCGTTCTACGTCGAAGCGGGCGCGTTTCTTTATGACGGGTATAGCAGTCTTGGGGACCTGGCCCAGGCTTGCCATAGCCTCTGCTGATGCTATCTCGACTGCAAGCATACTCTTGAACCTATTCTCATCAGTCCATATTGCAGCCATCTTTGGGCGGGAATATCTCTTAATCATATAATAGTCTCCTAAAGGCATTAATATTATGTCATATATATAATTAATTGTCAACAATGCACGCTGCAGGCTGTAACTTATGCAGCAGAAGCGGTTTCGCTGGAAGTTCTTTGATCATCGAGCCTATCTGTGGCAGGTCTTACTGGGGGAAGCGTGAGTGTGCGCTTTAGGAGGTGTCTTACTCTTGTAAAGTAGAAGGGTTTATCTACTACATCTACAAGGTAAGGATCATCAAGGTTAAAATGCTCTTCTATGGCAGCCTCTTCGCTCGTTACTATAAAGTGCGCATTTGGATTCTTCTCTCTTACCATGGCCATAATCTCTTCGAGCTTATCCTCTCTATCTACAAACTGGTCAGT
>CAYLIX010000212.1:0-2365 GCA_964383775.1 uncultured Planctomycetia bacterium | reverse complement strand
TTTCTATATCTAAATGTGGGTGTATATTAATACGGCCTTTGAGTTTTTCCTTTGGGACACTACATGTATCCCTCAAAAATTTCATCATTAGCTTTATCATCCCCGGATTAGAGTTGGCAAATAGAAAATGATTTCTTGCTGCGTTGTAGCCTTCTGCCCAATATAAAGCTGCTCCAAGAATTTTTAGATCTTGATTTGAAAAATCTGTAGGGATATCATTCGAAGCTTTTTCTATGGCTGTATTGCGTATTCTTTCCCATTTTTTCTTTGGGCTGTTTGGGTGATTGGCTGCTTTGGCACGTCCCTTGTCTTGATTTGTCCTAAGTTGAGCTATCTGTTTATCAGTTAAAGAAATATCTTGAATCCAATTGCTGACGCTACCCTTAGAGCACTTAATCTCTGTTGCTATTGCACGCAAAGACCATCCTTTTTTACGAAGATCGCGCGCTATTTTTCTTTCTTTCGATTTCACTTTTGTACCTATGTGTTATTGTTTATAACATAATACTACAAAGGTACTTGCATGTCAATGAACTTTTTAGATGTAGATTATATATTATATCGACGAATATGTCAATGCTGTATTGTTGAGGCTTTGGTAAGGGACAGTCCCCTCAGCGAGCAAATCACATCCAGGGGACAGTCCCTTGCGACATATGTCAATTTAAGTCTTTTATTACTTTGGTAGAGCGGTCATGGCAAAGACCATGACAAAGAGTGCTACTGTTTCAATGATACCGAGGACCATGATGTAGTTTCCAAAGCCTTTACCGCTTTCTGCGAGCGCGTCTGATGCCCTTGCTGCAGCCTTACCCTGCATCCATGCTGAGAATCCTATGGCTATACCTGCTGCTGCGCCCAGGATCATCTGGTACATATATGCTGTGGCAGGCAGGTTTGCTTCTTTAATAGCGTTTCTGAGTATCATGCCGTATATGGTCTGTGTAAGGGGCGCACCTACAAAGGCTATGAGTATGAATGGCGCAGCCTTGTTCTGCATAAACGCCTTCTTCCATGCGCCAATGGCTGCCATGCCTGCTATACCTGTACCCAGTGCAGAGCCTATGGCTGCAAATGCGAGTGAAAAACCCATGTCGCCTAATCCAGCTATCATAAGAACCTCCTCATTTAAATGGTTTGTATTCTCTTCCGGACCATTCCATACCAAGGTGCCCGGAAAACTCCAGCATATTTAATCTGATACCGTGGACTATTACTGCCATCAATCCGAGTATAATATTTATTGCATGGCCAAAAAAGAGTATGAGTGAAGCGCCCAGGCCAGTTAAGATACTTCCGAATCCAAATGATAATGCCATAGTGTTGAATGTCTCTGCCAATATCACTGTGGCATATCCCACTGCAAAGAGCCTTATGTATGAGACTACATCTGAGAAGGAGCTTATTATCTTCAGTGGCAAATCTCCCAGTGTAATAAGTAGGCCCTTTATAATATTCTTCTGTGGATTTGAGAATAGGAGCACAAGTCCTGTTCCGGCAATCATGATATGCATTGCTATCGGGATAAATGGTTCATTTAAGACCAGGATACGTGCGGTAAAGTAGAGTCCCCATACGATCAGGATCCATCCAAATTGTGCAATTGCTCTAAGTGAATTTATAATACGGATGCCGTGTATTAAGTGTGCTATGGTAAGATGCACTGCACCTATGATAAATGTCTGGTCTGTAAGCATGGGTAATACTGCCTTGCCTGTGCCAAAGAAGCTTCCTGTAACTATGCCCCATATGACTGTGGCAATGGATAAGAGATACATTAGGAAGAATGGTTCACGGGGTGCGTTTTTTAACTTGCGCCTTACTAAAAAAGTCGTTGCGAGAAATATTAATCCATATCCTGCATCGCCTATGAGCATGGCAAAGAAGAGACTAAAGAATATAAGAAATGGCATACTTACATCAAACTCTTTGTATCCTGGTATGGTGTTCATGAACTTAAATATAGGATCTATGATCCTTATCCAGCGCGGGTTTCTTATGAGAGTAGGGATCTCTTCCGGGTTATTTGGTTCGTCAGCCAAATATCCTGCGCCTTCTGATTGAGCAAGCGATGCTACTTGTTTTAAATCTTCTCCGGGGCAGAATCCCTCTAAGTATGAGAAAACACCTTCCCCTTTCATGCCGTATTTAACATCCAGGAAATTAAGTCTGCGATTTAATATATCTTTCTCCTTCTTCAATTCACTTTTAAGCGCAATTGAACTCTTAAGAAATCCATCTATTACCTGTAATCTTTGGTTTAACATCTTCTCTTCTTCTTGCAATTGGCGCATATTCATCCGGGGTATTGCGATCTCTTCAAAGCGTGTTAAGGCATCTTCTTTGTAGGAGAGATCTACTGCTT
>CAYLIX010000211.1:752-2374 GCA_964383775.1 uncultured Planctomycetia bacterium | reverse complement strand
CGTATCTACACCTATTATTATCCTCTCAGCGCCAAACTCTTTTATTGCGTCCTTTACAAAATCTTTATCGACTGCGCGTGTACCTATAATCACACGATTGATGCCTATACCAAGTGCGCGGCCTATGGTATCTTTATCCCGGAGCCCACCGCCGAGCTCTATAGATGCCTTTACCTTTGACGCTATCTCGCCAATGAGACGCAGGTTTGTAAAACTACCTGTCCTCGCTCCATCCAGGTCTACCACATGTATAAACTGCGGCCCGAATGCATCCCACTTTAGCGCCATCTCAAGGGGCGTACCCTTGTAAGTCTTCTCAAATTTAAAGTCACCCCTTGTAAGGCGGGCAACCTTTCCACCCAATATGTCTATAGCAGGTATCACTATCATAGCTCTATAAAGTTCTTCAACATGGTTAGACCCATGTCTTGAGACTTCTCCGGGTGAAACTGTGTTGCATAGATATTATCCTTTGACACAAAAGAGGTAAACTCTACCCCGTAATCTGTACTTGCTGCTATGCAGGCCTTGTCCTCAGGCACTACATAGTAAGAGTGCACAAAGTAAAAATATGATCCATCTGGCACGCCCTTTACAAGAAATGGAAGCGCCCTTCTCTCTTTATTATATGAGACCCCATTCCACCCCATGTGTGGGACCTTAAGATCTTGCGCAGGATTGAATCTCTTTACCTTGCCCTTTAGTATGCCAAGGCCTTTGATCTTGCCGCCCTCTTCACTCTCATCAAAGAGTATCTGAAGCCCCATACATATACCAAGATATAGCTTGCCTGATGCTATAAAATCCTTTACTCCGTCTCTAAGGCCTCGTGACTCAAGCCCATCCATAGTATCTTTGAATGCACCGACTCCGGGGAGCACTGCCTTGTCCGCGCGCTTTAATCCATCCAGAGATGAGATTATCTCAACCTCTGCGCCCAGTCTCTCCAGCGCCTTACTGACACTGCGCAGGTTTCCCATACCATAATCTATGACCGCTATCATCTCTTATAGTATCCCCTTTGTAGACGGAACATCTTTACGCCTTGAATCTATCTGTGTTGCCTGGTCAAGCGCCACTCCGAATGCCTTGAATATCGCCTCCAGGACATGGTGCAAGTCTGTGCCTGCTGCAATATCAATGTGCAGATTTATATTGGCATTCTTTGCAAAGCTCTCCAAGAGATCCGACGCATCATCAAGTGAATAGTTCTCCTTAGACTTGATCTCTTCTCTTGCCTTAAGGCCTGAGAAGGCATATCTATTTGATATGTCTATAGCTACCTTTGCCCTGGCATTGTCCATGGGCACCTCGGATGAGCCAAACCTCTTTATGCCTGCACAGTCCCCCAGTGCCTTCTTAAATGCCTGGCCCAAACATATGCCTATATCTTCATTTGTGTGGTGCGTATCTACCTTAAGATCACCCTTTGCCTCTACCTTAAGATCGAACAACCCGTGAAAAGCAAAGAGTTCCAGCATGTGGTCGAGAAATCCTATACTCGTCTTTATACTGCACTCACCCTTCCCGTCAAGATTAAGGGATATCTTTATCTCGGTCTCCCTCGTCTTTCTGTTAATCTCGGCGCTCCTTGGCATCTCTACTCTCCTTTTTCAAATCTT
>CAYLIX010000211.1:0-742 GCA_964383775.1 uncultured Planctomycetia bacterium | reverse complement strand
ACTCTCTTTGTGCATTCTTAAGCCTTCGATTTCTGCTATCGTCTCCACGGCGTCCTTTACCTTCTCAAGCGCCTTCTTTGAATAGGAGATGATGTGCGAACTCTTAAGAAAATCGTTCACGCCTAACCCGGATGAAAACTTTGCGCTTCCCCCGGTAGGTAATACGTGACTAGGGCCGGCAATATAATCACCGACTGCTGTAGGGCTATACGGCCCTATAAAGATCGCTCCGGCATTCCTTATCTTCTTTGTTATGCGCGCAGGAGACTTGATCATTATCTCAAGGTGTTCCGGGGCAAGCCTATTTACTACCTCTGCTGCCTCGTCGAGATTCTTAACGAGCACGCAGTATCCATCCGGCACCTGTTTCTTTATAAAACGCGCAAACCGTTTTGAAGTGGTAACTAGCATGGATAATCCCAGCAAGTGCTCCTTCTGCGCATTTAGGTCTGCTATCACATAATCTGCATTGGAGTATCTATTTGCCACTATGACGACTTCACTCGGGCCAGCCATCATATCTATATCGCAATATCCAAATACCTGTCTCTTTGCCTCTGTAACGTATGGATTTCCCGGGCCCACGATCTTGTCGACCCTTGGGATAGTCTTTGTCCCGAATGCCATACTGGCTATGGCCTGTGCCCCGCCTGCCTTGTATACACCATCTACCTTAAGTAGATTAGCCACTGCAAGGATGTGCGGATCTACACTGCCGTATTCATTGGGCGGTGTGCATATT
>CAYLIX010000210.1:0-2385 GCA_964383775.1 uncultured Planctomycetia bacterium | reverse complement strand
GTCCTTGGAGTTGGTCTGCTATTGCCAGGGAATAGTGTGTAACCCTCTCTGTGTGGCCTGCAGTATAAGGATCTCTTGCATCTATAGCTGCAGCCAGGGCAATGGATGTATGCAAAAAGAGTCTGTGCTCTCTATCATATAGATTAGCAATCTCAGTTAAGTTAGATTTAAGGCTTTCGATGAGCTGAGCATTAGTAATGGCCATTGCAGCATCATTGGCCAGGGTCACAAAGAAGCCTATCTCATCAGAAGCAAATTTTCTGCCGGATATCTTGGGGCCCAGCACAAGTATACCCAAGAGCCTCTTTTTAAAATATGCGGGGATACAGATATTGGCACTTATAAGATCCATCTCTTTTCTCAGGAGATTGATCTTATCTTTTAAATAGGGAACCTTCTTTAGTAGCTCCTTATCTCGTAGAATAACCTTCAGATTGGCAGAGGTAAGTACGCCCTTTTCATCTAAAACGAGTGATCTCTTCTCTGAGAATACTGTAATGAGAGGGTTTTTAGGCGGTATGCGTATAAATCCGACGGGGATCTTCTTTCCAACCTCTCCTTTGCTATCTATAAGAACATATGATTGCTTATCCTCTTTAAAGAGCAGTACTCCGGCGTGGTCTACACCGATCTGTTCTGTGATAACACGAACGATCATCTTTATGAGGTGTTCGGGCTTCTTGAAGCGTATCATACTGCGGGAGGCATTTTCAATGACCTGATAATAATTGACCTTTCCCTTGGTCTTTAGCCGTCCAGAGGGGAGTATACGAGTCTTCTCTTTGACGTGGACTACAAAGTCCTCGTGTATCTCTCTCCAGGTATCGAGCCCCTTGTCATTGCCTACGTTCTCTACCATTTATGACTTTCTTGTGGTATTGTTTGGCTTGAGTTTTGGTGCAGCTTCTTTTACAGCGTTTACTAGCTCATCGAGGATGAGGGGCTTTGTTATGTAGCCATCTGCCCCGTACTTCTTGGCCTTCGCCATCTTATCAAGATCATCTATGCAGGTAACCATAATGACCCTATTATTAGGGCGCTTCTTCTTCATCCTGCGGAGTGTCTCTATACCATCTATTCCCGGCATCCTTATATCCTGAAGCACTATCAAGGGGTCTTCTTCATCTGCTATCTTAAAGGCCTCATCACCGCAGTTTGCTGTAAAGACTTCATATCCCCTCAGGCTAAAGAAGTTCTTAACAAAACTACATATATCTTTCTCATCATCGACTACGAGTATCTTAAGCATCTATTTCCCCCTGACTGCATCATTTACCGTCTCTTCAAGCTCCTTAAAAGAAGATATTGGCTTTTCAAAATATGCATATGCCCCTGCATCAAGGGCCTTCTTCCTTGTCTGTCCTTCGTCTTTAAATGCAGTGATTATGATACACTTAATATCGCGATTGATGCTGTGCATCTCTCTTAAGACCTGGTCACCATCTATCCCCGGCATCTTCATGTCTATTAAGACGACATCTGGCCTCTGCTTTTTGGCTATCTCAAGGCCTGTAATGCCGCGAAGCGCTGTAAAGACCTCATAGCCTCGCAGAGAAAAGTAGTTCTTAATAAGGGCTACAAAACCTGATTCATCATCTATGCTAAGTATCTTTGGCTTTCTGTTCATTTTTTCACCGCCTGTGGGATAGGGAACTCCAGCTTAAAGGTAGTCCCTTCCCCTACTTTACTAGCTAATGATATTGTACCTTTGTTTCTCTGGACTATCTGCCTCACTATAAATAGGCCCAGGCCAGTACCTTTGCCTGGTGCCTTGGTAGTAAAGAATGGGTTGAATATCTGCTCTTTCTTATCATCGGGTATACCGTGGCCAGTATCCTCTATCTCTACAGTAAGCTTACTATCCAGCTTCTTGGCCCTGATAGTGACTACACCCTTGCCTTCTATTGCCTGGCCAGCATTTCGTATGAGGTTAAATAGAATCTCTTGTATCTGTTTACGATCAGCACGAATAATAGGGATCTCTTTCGGCATCTCCTTAACTACATCGACCTTTTCAAGCTCAAGCTCGTGCCCTACAAGAACCATAACTTCATCTATCTCATGACCTATATCTACATCCTCTATAGTATCGCCTGTACCTGGTTTAGCAAAGCTGGAGAGCTTCCTTGTAATGGCTGTAGCTCTGTCTGTCTCTTTAATTACCTTCTCCATAATATGCTTGGCTTCATATATCTGCTCATCCTTTGATCTTGTCTTATAGAGCCCTTCCTTATCATTGAGTAGATATACTTCACACTGGCCCCTGGCTATACCAAGAGGGTTGCATATCTCATGGTTTATACCCGCAGCTAATGTACCTATAACTGCCATCTTTTCACGCTGTGCTGCTTCTGCCTGTGTCTTGGATAAGTCATCCATTGCCTG
>CAYLIX010000209.1:0-2426 GCA_964383775.1 uncultured Planctomycetia bacterium | reverse complement strand
AAGAAGACTTACAAACGTCTATGTTTTGATAGTAAGGCAGGCATGATCTATTACCCAAGGCCCAAGCCAAAAGGTAAGAGAAGGGTATTGATCATTACAGGTGGCACCTCGGATCTTCCCATAGCATGCCAGGCCAGTCGTACGCTGGAGCTGCTGGGAAGCCCGGTCGACTCACTCTATGATGTGGGTATAGCAGGCCTTCACCGCATCCTGGATAATAAGCGTAAGCTCCAGGCTGCAGATGTAATAATAGTGATCGCAGGCATGGAAGGCGCGCTTGCAAGCGTGGTAAGCGGGCTGGTATCAAAGCCGGTCATAGCAGTGCCGACGAGCATTGGATATGGGGCAAGCTTTCGCGGCATAGCGCCGTTACTATCCATGCTAAACAGCTGCTCTCCTGGTGTAGGCGTAGTAAACATAGACAATGGATTTGGCGCCGGGTATCTGGCGGCAATGATAAATAAGAGATGAAAAAATTATTCTTAATAGACGGGAATTCCTTCTGCTATCGTGCATACTACGCGATAAGGGGCCTGACCAATTCAAAGGGCCAGCCCACAAATGCAGTCTATGGCTTTATCACTATGCTAAGGAAGCTCATAGACAAAGAGAAGCCTGACTATCTGGCAGTGACATTTGATGTCAAGGGCGAGACATTCCGCCATAAGATGCACAAGGAGTACAAGATCCAGAGAAAGCCTATGCCGGATGACCTAGTAATGCAGCTGCCCATTATCAAGGAAGTGCTTTTGGCATACAATATACCGATTTATGAAAAACAGGGCTATGAAGCGGACGATATATTGGCCACAATAACAGAGAAGGCAAAGACCAGGTCCTTTGATACGAGTATCGTCACCGGCGACAAGGATGCGTTGCAGCTTGTGGGGCCGCATGTATTTATATACAACACACACAAAGACGGCCTCATCTATGACGAAAAGAAGGTAAAAGAAAAATACGGCGTAGGGCCGGAAGGTGTAGCAGAGATCATGGCGCTTATGGGAGACCAGTCTGACAATTATAAGGGAGTGCCTGGTATAGGCGAGGTCGCGGCATGTGAGCTTATAAAAAAGTTCGCAACTGTGGAAAATCTCTATAAGAATATCGACAAGGTAGAGCGCGAGGCCTGGCGCAATATACTCACAAAGCACAAAGAGGATGCCCAGACTTCACATGAATTGGCGCTTTTAGACAGGGATGTGCCGATAGAGATAGACTTTAAGGATTGCAAGATCTCCTCTCCAAATACTGAAAGGCTCGCAGAGCTCTTTCGCGAGCTCGAGTTTAAGAATCTATTAAAGGGTGTGATGAAAGAGGATGATTGGGAGTGCGCCTACACCACCATAAAGACCATGGCAGAACTAAAGGCCCTCATTGATAAGCTTAAATCCTCAAAAGAGATCTCCTTTGACTTTGAGACCACTGGTACAAATCCAATGACTGCAGAGTTAATAGGCGTATCATTTGCCGTCAGAGAAAAAGAGGCGCATTATATACCGCTTAAACATACCACGGAAAAGACCCTGGACAGGGATTCAGTCTTAAAAGACCTCAAAGGTATTTTTGAGAATAAAGATATAAAGAAGATCGGCCAGAATATCAAGTATGAGAAGCTCATACTCTTAAATTACGGTATAGACTTAGCAGGTATGGAATTCGATACAATGATAGCCTCTTATGTACTGAATCCCTCGAAGATGAGCCATGGACTGGGTGATATGGCTATAGAATATCTCAACCACAAGATGACGCCGATCTCTGAGCTCATAGGCAAAGGTAAATCAGCCATAACCATGGACAAGGTGGAGATAGAGAGGGCTGCGCGCTATTGCTGCGAGGATAGTGATGCAACACTCAGGCTTAAGAATATCTTAAGCAGAAGACTGAGTGACCAGGGATTGTATGACCTCTTCTGCGCCATTGAGATGCCGCTTGTAGAGGTATTGAGTAAGATGGAGTATGCCGGAGTGGCCATTGATACAAAGCTCCTGGAAGGCATGTCCGCACAGATGGAGAAGACACTTGAGAAACGTATCAGTGATATCTACGAAATAGCTGATTGTGAATTTAATATAAATTCCCCAAAGCAGCTCTCTGAAGTATTATTTGTAAAGCTGTCCCTGCCTGTAATAAAGAGGACAAAGACCGGTATATCAACGGATGAAGAGGTATTGCGTAAACTGGCATCCCAGCACCCGCTTCCTGCTGCAGTTTTGGAATACAGGGAGCTTACAAAGCTAAAGTCCACTTATGTAGATAACCTTCCCAGACTTATAAACTCTAAGACAGGTCGGTTACACACATCATTTAACCAGACCATCACTTCGACAGGACGCTTATCATCGAGCCAGCCAAATCTGCAGAATATACCGATCAGGCGCGAGATCGGCAGAAAGATCAGGCAGGCATTTATCACAGAGTCA
>CAYLIX010000208.1:0-2429 GCA_964383775.1 uncultured Planctomycetia bacterium | reverse complement strand
TGTGCTGCACTACCAGCACTGCTGCCTTGAGGTCTGACCTTAGCCTTGGTAAGACCGTTGCTAAGGCCTGTGTGCCGCCTGTAGATGAGGCTATTATAAATACCTTAGATATTGCAGGCGGTTTCTTTAATACAGCTTCTCTTCTCTCTTCTTTGGCGCGTTTAGGCCACAGAAGTCTCAACATCTTAATCGGTACCCTTGAGGCAAGCTTTACTTTTTGTATTATCTCCTTTTTTTGCTTTATAATATCCGGTGATATTACGCCCCCCGGTTTACTTACAAAATCTACTGCCCCGAATTCCAACGCACGTATCGTCTCCTTTGCGCCCTCTTTGGTAAATGCGCTTATCATAATACATGGCGTAGGTATCTCGCTCATTATATAACCAAGCGCTTGTATACCATCCATTACAGGCATCTGGACATCGAGTGTTACAACATCAGGCCTTAAGGTATGCACGCTCTTTACAGCCTCTTCGCCATTGCGGACTGCTGCGACTACCTCTATTCCGGCATCGCTATTTAGGATCCCGCTTATCTTCTGGCGCATGAGCGCACTATCATCCGCGACTATTACCCTGATCTTCTTATGCATCTTAAGGCTCCTAGGTTGTAATCCTTTTTACTTCCTCTAAGAGTACCTCAGGCTTAAAAGGTTTCATAACAAACCCTTTTGCTCCTGCCTGGATAGCTTCAACTACCATGGCCTGTTGCCCCATAGCGCTTATCATGAGTATCCTGGCATCTTCATCTACCTTTATTATCTCTTTTACAGCATCAATGCCGCTCCTGTCACGCATGACTATATCCATGGTAACGAGGTTTGGTTTTACGCATGGATACTTAGCCACAGCATCCTTGCCATCTTCAGCCTCTCCAACCACTTCATAGCCATTCTTAGAGAGGATATCCTTGATCATCTCTCTCATGTAACTTGCGTCATCCACGATCAGTACCTTCTTAGCCATCTTACACCTCCTTATATTTCTCTTTCGCCGTGCGCAACGGTCCTTACGCACAATCTGCCTGTCTTTGTATCTAGAATAATAGTGCGGCCGAGCGAGCCACCAGTATCTTCCGCAACTATCGGTATATTTATTACTTCAAGCTGCTTCTTTGCAGCCTCTATGTTTCGCTGGCCAATATGTATGGTATCTTTTCCCAGAAGATCCGGAAACATATTTGCTCCTCCTGTAAGTTTTGCCTTGATAGATCTCTTATGCGCGCCCTCTTCTTCCATCTTCTCGATCAAGAGTTCAATAGCCGTATTTACATATTTTCCAAGGTTGGCGCGCGCGCTCTTCTTTGATACGCTCATATCGGGCAGCATAGGGTGCGCAATACCTCCAAGCTTTGTCTGTGGATCATATAATGCTATACCAACACATGAACCCAGGGCCTGTGTCTCAAGCCTGTCAGGGCTCTTTGCTATACCATAGTGTGACATGAGTACGCGTACAGTCTCAGCCATAACGGATCTCTCCTTTTTAAACCTTTGGTATTACTTCAGGATCCGTTCCACTGCACTCAATACGCGCGAGGATTCAAAGGGTTTTACTATAAAGTCTTTGGCCCCGGCCTGTATTGCCTCTACTACGAGCTGCTGCTGACCCATGGCGCTGACCATAAGTATCTTGGCCTTGCCATCACTCTTTACTATCTCTTTTACAGCATCAATACCGCCCATCTGAGGCATTATGATGTCCATCGTTACCATATCAGGCTTATTCTTTTTATACTGCTGGACACCATCTTTGCCGTTTGCGGCTTCAGCCACAACCTCATACCCGCCCTGCTTGAGTATATCTGCAAGCATGCGGCGCATGAAGATGGCATCATCCACCACCATAATCTTCATCTTTGTCTTAGGCATATCACACCTCCGTCTCCTTTATAATTACTCTTTCTTTGCTGCCTTGGTTATCTCTTGCGCCTCTTCGTAACTCAAGACCTTGTCCACATCCAATAGGATCACTATCCTCTCATCTACCTTTCCCACGCCCTTTATAAAATCAGGGGCCTTGGGCATAGGCGTGATATCCTGCATGCGTATGATCTCACGCACCTGTGAGATCTGCAGCCCATATTCTTCATCTGCAAGCCTGAATATGACGAGCTGAATCTCTTTACCGCCTTTTTGTACATTTGTCTTGTCTGCCATCTCTATACCCTTCTTTCCTTTTAATCTCTTTGCACGTAAATCTTCCATCTTCTGCCTCATAGTATCTGCATGCTCTCGTAATCTCTTAAGCCTTGTAGACTCTTTCTTGGACTGTAGATCCTCCTTTACTGTATGCTGAGCATCTGTACCTACCTTAAACTTGCCTACAAGTTCACGGAGTGATATGCCCATATCTGCCAGTTCCTGGGCGCTCGCTGCCATCTCTTCCATGGAAGCGGTCATCTCTTCAGTAGACGCAGACGCCTCT
>CAYLIX010000207.1:0-2431 GCA_964383775.1 uncultured Planctomycetia bacterium | reverse complement strand
CGCAGAGTATATCCTGGGCATTGCGCCTGGCAAGTTCCTGCGGTATAGAGGCCTTGCCCACATCGCCTTTTGAGTCCCTGGATGACAAGAGTTGCCCAAGATTTAAGTTCTTAGATCTTGTAAGGGTAAGACGCACGTCATGGCGTAGTCTCTTAAGGCGTGAAGTGGTATTCTTGTCTTCGAGGATGAATCTGGTTATATCTTCCAATACCCTGAGGGCTTCCCTGAGCCGGTTAAAATTTGCGTCAATTATCCTAAGAAATCTTCTATCCATTATTCTTTATGCTCTTTATTAGCGAAGTAGTAGAGCGCCCCTGAAGAAGAGGTATTATTATTACCTTGCCGCCTGATTTTTTTATGTGATCGCGTCCTACGACATCCTTCTCTTTATAGTCTGCTCCCTTGACAATAATGTCAGGCTCAAGCTCTTCTATGATCTCCTTTGGCGTATCCTCATCAAATGATGTTACAAAGTCCACGCACTCTAAAGAGGCGAGGATCTTCAGTCTGTCATCAAGCTCCTGAATAGGGCGGCCTTTGCCTTTTAACCTCTTTACAGAATTATCAGAGTTGATTGCAATGACGAGCAGGTCCCCTGCGCCTTTTGCCTTTTCGAGATAAGAGACATGGCCTGCATGCAATAAGTCAAAGCAGCCGTTGGTAAAGACTATGCGCTTCTTCTTTGCCTTGAGCTCGGAGAGAGCAACCTTTAGATCATCCTTAGTTTTGATCTTATTCTTTATCATCAGTTAAGGGATTCTTCCACCAATTCGCAGATTATGTGGCCGGCTAATATGTGAGATTCCTGTATGCGCGGGGTATTGCCTGAAGGAACCTTGAGCGCGATCTCTGCCAATTCTCTTATTCTGCCCCCATCCTTACCAGTCATGGTTATGACTGTAAGGCCTTTATCTTTGGCATACTTTAGCGCCTCGTATACATTGGCGGCATTACCGCTTGTAGATATGCCGATTATTATATCACCTCTGACTGCCAATGCCTCAAGCTGCCTCTTGAACGATACCTCATACCCATAGTCATTACTAATGGCAGTTATGCTGGATGTGTTGGTAGTGAGCGCGATAGCAGGTATAGGAGGCCGCTCTTTCTTGAACCTGCCCACTAACTCTGCAGCTATATGCTGGGCATCTGCTGCGCTCCCGCCATTCCCGAATATCAAAATCTTCTTACCATCTTTAATCGCTTTAACAATGACATTAACGATAGCTATTATAGAGCCAGCTTGCTCTTTTAGCAGAAGCTCTTTTGTCTCTATAGATTCTCCTATAATCTTGTCTATTCTCTTCTTCATAGGTTCTACCCGAAAAATATCTCTGCGATCTGATAAAATTCTTTATCCACGGTCTTTAATTTGCCAACGGCCTCTTGTAGTGTTACTGCTACGATCTTGTTACCGCGGAGACTCGCCATCATTCCAAATTGCTTATTGAGTATCATCTCTATTGCCTTTATGCCGAATCTTGTACCGAGGACCCTGTCAAATGCAGTAGGTGTACCACCTCTCTGTATATGCCCCAGGACTGTAACGCGTGTCTCAAAACCCGTTATCTTCTCTATCCTGCTGCCGAGAGACTGGCCTATGCCTCCGAGCCTTACATGTCCGAATGCATCGAGCTCCTTCTCCTGGAGCACAAGGTCTTCTTTTCCAAATTGCGCCCCTTCTGCAACGACCACTATGCTGAATCCCTTGCCCCTGTCATGCCTTGCTTTTAATATACTACAGACCTTATTTATTTCTATTGGGATCTCTGGTATCAGTATTACATCTGCGCCACCTGCAAGCCCTGCGTGGACTGCTATCCAGCCTGCATGTCTGCCCATCACTTCTACTACCATGATGCGGTGATGGCTCTCTGCAGTAGTATGGAGCCTATCTATCGCTTCTGTTGCTATATTGACTGCTGTGTCAAAGCCAAATGTATAGTCAGTAGCAGAGAGGTCATTATCTATGGTCTTTGGCACGCCTACTACATTAAGCTTATCCTTATAGAGTTTTGCTGAAACGCCCTGGGTATCTTCACCCCCACAAGCGACCAATGCATCAAGCTTTAATGCCTTAAAATTATCGATAACCTTCTTAACATTGCCCTCTTTCTTGTATGGGTTTGTGCGGCTCGTCCCCAGGATAGTGCCGCCTTTTGGTAATATGCCTGATACAGAGTTGATATCAAGCGGCATAGTATCCTTTTCTATTAAACCCTTCCACCCGTTCTTTATGCCGACAGTCTCTATCCCTTCCTTTAAACCTTTTCTTACTACGGCCCTTATTACTGAATTTAGTCCCGGGCAATCCCCGCCGCCCGTTAATATGCCTATCCTCTTAGTCATAACAATATCTCCTTTTTATGCGTAGTCTATTGCCCTATAACGTGGCTCTTCGTCTTTTTCACCCTTCTTTAACTTCTTCTTC
>CAYLIX010000206.1:0-2437 GCA_964383775.1 uncultured Planctomycetia bacterium | reverse complement strand
GGAGAGCAAGATCGATTCCATATTGGAAGAAGCAAAGGCCACTACTGGTCAAGGAAGTGCCTCATGAGAAAGGTGAGCACAAGGATCCTAAGCATTATGGGGAATGTAGTGACAGTGCACGCCAGCGGGATTGCATATGAAGAGCTTGCTGAGATCTCAACATCACTCGGTAAATCCCTTGCACAGGTAATACGCCTTGATAAGGATACAGTATATCTGCAGGTATTTGCAGGTTCAAGAGGCATATCTACGGGGGATGAGGTAAAGTTTTTAGGCCATCCCATGAAGATAGGTTTTTCACCAAATATGCTGGGGCGTATATTTAATGGCAGTGGTATGCCACGTGACAATGGCCCTGCAGTAACAGATAATCTTATTGAGATCGCAGGCCCGGCAGTAAACCCGTCAAAGAGGATCATCCCCAGCAACATGATACGCACCAATATCCCCATGATAGATGTATTCAATTCACTCGTAGAGTCACAGAAGCTCCCGATATTCTCTGTATCTGGCGAGCCATACAATGAGCTCTTAGCCAGGATAGCGCTCCAGGCAGAAGTAGATATGATAGTACTGGGAGGCATAGGCATAAAGTTTGATCAATACCTCTACTTTAAAGAGACGCTCCAGCAAAGCGGTGCAATATCACGCACAGTATTCTTTATCCATACAGCCTCAGACCCCATAGTAGAGGGACTCATGGTACCGGACCTTAGCCTGGCTGTGGCAGAGAGCTTTGCATTGCAGGGAAAGAGGGTTCTGGTGCTCCTTACAGACATGACCAACTTTGCTGATGCATTAAAAGAGATAGCCATTACCATGGAACAAGTTCCCTCTAATCGCGGATACCCAGGAGATCTCTATTCCCAGCTTGCAGCAAGATATGAAAAGGCCGTAGACTTTGAAGGGGCAGGCTCTGTAACTACCCTGGCTGTCACGACTATGCCGGGTGATGATATAACCCACCCTGTACCAGATAACACAGGATATATTACAGAAGGACAGTTCTATCTACGCAACGGCAGGATAGAACCATTCGGGTCCCTCAGCAGATTAAAGCAACTGGTCAATAAAAAGACCCGCGAAGACCACAGGGCTATCATGGATGGCATGGTACAGTTATATGCTCAATATGTAGAGACCAAGGAGAAGCGCTCAATGGGCTTTCGTATGAGTGAGTGGGACGACAAGCTTCTCAAATTCGGTTCTCTCTTTGAGAGCGAGATGATGGACCTTAAAGTAAATATCCCGGTGGAGAAGGCACTCGATAAGGGCTGGAATATATTGGCACAGTGCTTTAGACCCAATGAGACGAGTTTTCGTACAGAATTGATAGAAGAGTTCTGGCCAAAGGCTTAATCATGGCAAAACTACGCCTTACCAAAAACGAATTAAAATACCAAAAAGACTCTTTAAAGAGATATCTCCACTATTTACCAGCACTCCTTTTAAAGAAGCAGCAACTGCAGCTAGAGATCGTAAAGATCTACCGTATTATGAGGGAGACAGATAGAGAGATAGATGCGCAAATAAGAGAATCTTCAGAATGGATAGGTGTATTTGCAGAAGGCATAGATATAAAACTGCTTTTCAAGATGATCAAGATATATACAAAGCAAGACAATATAGCAGGTGTAGACATGCCTGTATTTGACCATGTGGAGTTTACAATAGCCCCTTATGATCTAATGGAATACCCCATATGGGCAGATTTTGGTATAGAGGCCTTAAAGCGCATGATCTCATTAAAGGCCAAGAAAAGAGTGCTGGAAAAACAACTGGAACTGGTAAAAGAAGAGCTGCGCACTACGACTCAAAGAGTGAATCTATTTGAAAAGGTAAAGATCCCTGAGGCAAAAGAGAATATACGAAGGATCCAGATATGGCTGGGAGACCTTAGCACCCAGGCAGTAGTCACTGGAAAGATAGCCAAGGCAAAGATAGAGAGGGGATACACCCTGACATGATAGTACGGATGAAGAGGGTAAGACTCCTGGTGTCTGAGAATGTCCGTGAATCACTCCTGGCAAAATTAAGAAAGATAGGAGTTGTGCACATAAAGCACATTAATCTACCCTCCTCCGAAGAACTGGATGATCTAAAAGAAGATATTGCAGTATTGGATAAAGCAATAAATACCTTACCCGTTAAATCACATACAACTAGCTCTCAACATCATAAGGGCAAGACCATCCTTGACCATGCGCGTAATATAGCTGCTCAAGTACTGGAAAAGGATGCCATCACTAAAGAGCTGGAAGAGATATCTACAAAGATGGAATGGTTCAAGCCATGGGGTGACTTTGACGTGGAAGAGGTAACCCGCCTCAAAAAAGCAGGTATCAATGTAAGACTATACAAAATAGAAAAGAACGAGTTTAAGAAGATAAAAAAGGCCCTATTAAATATCCACGTACTAAAGAGAGAATCAGGATAT
>CAYLIX010000205.1:0-2439 GCA_964383775.1 uncultured Planctomycetia bacterium | reverse complement strand
ATTTCCGGGTCCATGGCTCAAAGATATCTTAACATAAGCGCAAAGGTAGATGGTAAGATTATCCGCGATAAGCGAAATTCAGTGCGCACAGGCGATATATCATGGGCAGCGCTCAATAACAAATATTTTTGTATCCTCTTACGGCCATACCAGTTAGCAAGAAACGTATCTACCATTCTCGTGGATAAGGGCAATCTTGCAGCGAGTGTAGAGAGCGCGCCATTTGTAATACCTGCAGGTTCAGAAGCCACACAGCAATATTTATTCTATGTCGGACCAGCAGATATAGATCGGATAAAGAGCCTGGGCTTAGGCGTAGAAGATGCAGTGAACTATGGTGTATTTGATGGAATAAGCAAGTTCTTGCTCAAGATCCTAAAGTTCTTCCAAAGCATAGTAAAGAATTGGGGATTGGCTATAATATTGCTCACCCTGTTAATCAATACAATCCTTTACCCCTTGACGAGCAAGAGCTATAAATCTATGAAGGCTATGCAGGATCTACAACCGCACATAGATGAGCTTCGCAGATCTCACAAAGACAATCCACAAAAGATGAATAAAGAGTTACTAGAGTTATATAGACGTTATAATGTAAATCCTCTTGGTGGATGCCTTCCCCTATTTATTCAGATGCCCATATTTATAGCTTTGTACCATACACTAATGCGCTCAATTGAACTTAAGGGCGCTAACTTTTTGTGGATAAAAGACTTATCTAACCCAGATGCAGTAGGCCTTCCTTTTTCACTGCCAATTCTAGGGAATAGTATTAATATTCTGCCTATCATGATGATGGTAGCTATGATAATGCAGCAGAAGATCTCAATGCCAAAATCGAGCCAGGCGAGCGATCAACAGCGCCAGCAGCAGCAGATGATGCTTATGATGCCAATAGTCTTTGTCATTATATTCTACACACTACCATCCGGATTAGTAATGTACTGGCTTGTTAATACGATCCTTATGATGATTCACCAATACCGCATAAGAAGGGCATAATGCACCAGGACAAGGCAAAATATATGACCATTAGAATAGGAGACACCATGGAATCTGAAGGTAAAAATACAAAAGAGGCGATAAGCTCTGCCCTTAAAAAACTAGGCGTAAAAAAGCATAGAGTCAAGGTACAGGTACTTGCAGAGGAGAAGAAAGGCCTATTTGGCATGGAGGGCGCTTCTCAGGCAAAAGTAAGGGTAACTGTAATCAAATAGCATGCTTGACTCCACGGTTTTTATAGTATATACTTAAAGCAACCATTAAGAATGTTCCACGTGGAACATTCTTCTATACAGGAATAAAACTCATTAATGCCAAAGATAATATCCATCTGTAATCAAAAAGGCGGAGTAGGTAAGACTACCACAGCAATAAACCTCGCATCATATATAGCCCTCTCAGGCAAGAAGATACTTCTAATCGATGCAGACCCTCAAGGCAATGCTACTAGTGGCCTGGGCATAGACAAGAGCAAGATAGAGACCAGCCTATATCATATACTGCTAAATCAAAAGATAGCCCAGGAAGCTACAATCTCCACTCAAGTAAATAACCTGTTTATCATCCCTTCGAATCTTGACCTTACTGGAGCAGAGGTAGAACTAGTCGGTGCAATTGGTCGGGATTTTAGACTCAAAAAAGCGATCACAGATATTAAGGATTCTTATGATATTATCTTTATAGATTGCCCGCCATCTTTAAGTTTACTTACCATAAACGCTTTAACCACAAGCAGTTCCGTTCTTATACCAATTCAATGCGAATACTATGCTTTAGAGGGATTGACCCAACTTATGAAGACTATCAATCTCGTTAAAGATCACTTAAATCCAGATCTAAAGATTGAAGGCATACTACCAACAATGGCAGATTTTAGGACCAACCTAACCGATGAAGTTATTAATGAGGCGCGAGCACATTTTAAGGATAAGGTGTATAAGACAGTGATCCCAAGGAGTATTAAATTATCAGAGTCTCCGGGTTTTGGAAAACCAATAGTATTTTATGATAAGACCTCTCCCGGGGCACAAAAGTACGAAGAATTAGCAAGGGAATTTTTATCTGAAGAAATTACTCAACCACTTGTAGCTCAAGATGTTGCAGATAGTGTAGGAGGTGTATAGTGACAAAGAAGGCATTGGGTAGAGGATTAGGTGCGTTAATCGCAGAGACAAACGAAAAAGAAAAGCAAGCTATTGATAGGATTAATATTGATAATATTCAAGCCAGTAAATATCAACCGAGAAAAGATTTTAATCGAGAAAAACTACAAGAATTAATCTCATCGATTAAAGAGAAAGGTGTGGTCCAGCCAATATTGGTCAGGCCAAGACATAACGGGTATGAACTCATTGCAGGTGAAAGAAGGCTGCGCGCAGTAAAGGCCCTCGGTTTTAGTGAGATACCAGCCGTCATAAGAGACGTAGATGATACAGA
>CAYLIX010000204.1:0-2440 GCA_964383775.1 uncultured Planctomycetia bacterium | reverse complement strand
CGACGGTGTTGTTGCATCAGCAGATGAGATAATAGCAATAAAAAAAGAGCTGGGCAAAGATTTTATAGTAGTGACCCCGGGTATAAGGCCATCCTGGGCAAAGAAGAATGACCAGAAGCGTACAGCCACCCCTAAAGAGGCATTTGATAGGGGAGCAGATTATATAGTGATGGGCCGGGCAATCACCGGAGAAGATGACCCTAAGGCTGCAGTGGAGAGGATCATAGGAGAGATAGAGTGACCCAATCCGCAATATTAAAGATGTTTGAAGAGACAAAGGCGCTATTAAAAGGCCATTTTAAACTCTCAAGCGGTTTACATAGTGCCCAGTATCTACAATGCGCCCTTCTTCTACAAAACCCTAAGTATTGTGAAATACTCGCAAAGACCCTCGCAGCAAATTTTAAAGATGCAAACATAGATATGGTCATAGGGCCAGCACTTGGCGGCATAGTGCTCTCATATGAAGTAGCAAGATCACTCGGCTGCAGTGCCATCTTTACAGAGAGAGAATCAGGCGTTGTAAAGCTTAGAAGGGGCTTTAGTATAGACAAAGAGAACAAGGTTCTTATAGTAGAAGATGTCGTAACTACCGGACTTTCGACAAGAGAAGTCATAGATTTAGTAAAGAAGACCGGTGCGCATATAGTCGGTGTAGGCGCACTAGTAAATAGGGCCAAAGAGGCCGATTTCAACGTACCATTTAAGAGCCTGATAAAGATGGATATCCCTACTTTTAAAGAAGAAGAGTGCCCATTGTGCAAGGATAAGATCCCCTTAGTAAAGCCAGGTTCACGTAAAAAGTAAGAGGTGATGCAATGGAAGTAAAGCTGGATAGCCTCATAGAGAGGATAAAGAGAGAGGGCGTAGAAGAGGCCAATAAGAAGAAGGATACTATTATCATCCAGGCGGAAAAGAAGGCCCAGGAGATCATAAAACAAGCCCAGGAAAAGAGAGAGACCCTCATCAAGAATGGAGAGGCTGCAGCCCTGCGTCTGCAATCGAGCGCAGAGGAGTCATTGAGGCAGGGGTCAAGAGACCTTCTCTTATCAGTGCGCCAGGAGATGATCAAGCTATTCGATCACATCATAAAGCGTGAGGTAGAGAGCGCCTTATCTGCAGATACTCTAAAGAAGGTACTCACACATATTGCATCCGGCTTTAAGAAGGATGGAACATCCGATATAGAGGTCCTCTTAAGCAAGGAAGACAAGAAAACGCTTGAAGGTACATTCGTAAAATCACTCGCAAATGAACTCAAAAAAGATGTTACACTCAAGGTCGCCCCTACAATAAAGAATGGATTTCGTGTAGGACAAAAAGGCAAAGATTTTTATTACGACTTTACTGATGAGGCGATTAAAGAGGCATTGGGCCTCTACCTAAATCCAAGGATAAGCGAGATCCTTAAGCTAAAGAAGAAAAATGGCAAATAAATACTACTATCTCGTATCTTCTCTGCCGTATATGAACTTTGAAGGTACGGGCAATATATCAAAGGAACTATTCTTATCAGAGTGCAAAAAGTGGCTTACTGATAAAGACTTTAATATACTCCTTAACATAGATACCAAGAAATCAGAATGCAGGATCTACAAAGAGTATAAAGATTTTGATATGTTTTTAAGAGAAGAGCTTGGCACAGCAAGAGAGTCAAGGATAAGAGCTATCCCGAAGAGAATAACGCGCAGGGCAAGCCATATCCTGAATATGTCCAACCCGCTTGAAATGGAGAAGGGTTTTGAACGTGCTAGATGGAGCTTTCTTGAGGAGCTTGAGATTGACTGTGATTTTGATTTAAACTGGCTCATCCTCTACCTCCTTAAGCTAAAGATACACGAGCGTATAAATAAATTTAATCGTGAAGAAGGTCAGCATATATTTGATAAGGCATGTGAGGTAGAGTATGCATAAAAGATACGGCGAGATCGTCTCTATAGTAGGAAATATGATATCCGTAAAATTCAGCGGGGACATTATCCAGAATGAAGTAGGATATGTTCTAAAGGACAAGAATCGCTTAAAATCAGAGGTGATAAAGATAAAGGGAGATATTGCCTTTATGCAGGTATTTGAATATACAAAAGGCATAAAGGTGGGAGATAAAGTAGAGTTTTCAGGGCAGATGTTATCAGTGCTCTTAGGGCCAGGCCTACTCACACAGATATATGACGGATTACAAAACCCTTTACCAGAGCTAGCGCAAGAGTTCGGGTTCTTCTTGCCTGTAGGCGAAGAGCGTAGGGCACTCTCATCCAGCAAGGAATGGCAGTTTACCCCAACAGCAAAGAAGGATGATATAGTGACTGCGGGAAGTGTGCTTGGTAGCGTACCTGAGGGTATCTTCAAACATAAGGTAATGGTACCATTTTCATTAAAGGAGAGATATTCACTCGAAAAGATAGTATCTAGAGGCAAATACAAGATAGATGACACAATA
>CAYLIX010000203.1:0-2440 GCA_964383775.1 uncultured Planctomycetia bacterium | reverse complement strand
CTCTATCGAGTGGCAGGGCCATATACTCCATGCATTTTGAAAAGTATATCGAAGTACCTTTTGCTATAGCAGAGAAGATCCTCGAAGACAAGAAGAAGAAAGAAGATTAATTCAATTTCATATTCCCACCAGACTAACCATCGGTAAATAATAAAAAAGCTAGATATTGTGTATTGTAAATCTATTTATTATGTGATATACTTTATATATGAAGAAAGCATATAAGCAATTACAACCTGTTATGTTTAAAGCAGTTGCGTGGCTTGTGCTCCTCTCCTTTAAACTCACTAGCCCTGGTGCATATGCATATGATAATTTACGTAGTGTTAGGTCACAGGAAGCTGGCCCTAGCCAATTGCTTGACTCTTTGGGGAGAGATAGTGTAGATGAGGAGAGATCTAAAGCCTATATTATAGAGCAGATAAATCACTTACGAGGTAAGGATAAGGCTGCGCGAGAGAGGGCCGCAGTTATACTGGAAGAATATTACAGGCCAAATATCATCCGATATGCAGAGGAGCTTTATTATGTAGCCAGGTATTATTGCGAAGTAGTAGCAGGTATCCCATTTACTGAGTATGAAGCAGATGATTTTATAGCACAAGCAAATTTTGCCCTTTTAGAGTTTTTAGAGAATTTTTATAAGAGTGAAAGAGCGCACACTGGGCTTGTAGACCAAGCGCTTGCAGGTGATTGGTACTATTATAGAGGACAGGTTCATAGCTACTTTTATTATAATCATGTACGGGATCATGTCCTATATAGCATAGCTGAGATGGTAGGAGAGTCTCTGTCTATCTTACCTGCAAACAAGCGTAAAGATGCAATCCACGGGTCGTTAGCCTCATATCTGCGTAATATAGTAATGCTATTGCGAAATCCTCCAGGATCAATCAATGCACAAAGACTAACTGCAGAGCAAGTGAAAGAAGCCTTGACCGAGAAATCACTAGAAGTAGCGGCAAGCATGCCTGAGCATAATCCTGTAGCAGCTAGTGAGTATGGTCTAGTGCTTACACCAGAGTTTTTAGAGGGCATATCAGATCCAGTGGGTATAGTAATGGATAAGGATCTAAGCGATCTGGTTTATCGCATATTGAACAATTTACCCCTTACGCAAGATGAGGAGATTACAGATTTTGAGCAAAACATTGCAGAAGCGTTAATGGGCAAGCGTGCTCATTCTATTGCAGATCTTGCCCATAAGATGAATCTCACTGCAGAAGAAGTAAGAGACGCCTGGATTAGTTACAAGAGAAAGAGCGTTAACGTAAGTTTACTGGATAGTAGAGAAAGAGGTATTCTTATACGGCGTTATGGCTTGTTCGGCAATGATCCGGAGACGCTTGAAGAGATAAAAGACCTTTATGAAATTACAAGAGAAAGAGTCAGGAAGATTAGCCTAGATGCCCTTGCGAAGATACGACGTAGGTTATTATCGCTTGCAGGCACTACTGCTTTTGATGAGTATAGGAAATTTGGTGGGCTTTCACATGAAGATGGTGCGCCTACTCTTGACAGAGATTATCTTAATCCATCATTAGAAGGGCTTAGCAGGCCAAGTGAGGATATAGAAGAGCATGGACCTTTAACTGCTGAAGAAAAAGAAGAGTTTATTACATGGGGCAGGGAGAGATTGAATAATTCACAATTACAGGTTTTACCATATGTCTTACAAGGTAGGACTGATGATTATATAAGAACTGTACTAAAAAGAGACAAGATTTATTATACTGACGAGAGAGTAGCAACTATACGCAAGACTTTACTAGCAGAGTTAAGAATATGGTTTACACTGGATATGCTGGAGCGTTTTGGCACTTATGGAGAGGTGCGGCAGAATCTGGTGGCCTTATTTTCAAAACCAGTATCCAGCAGAATGGTCATAGGGCCAGCACCCGAAGCACAGGTTATTGAAAGCCAGGTGCACGAAGATATTTCCCTCGCCGTATAGTATTACCTGCCAACTTTTTTCTTGGTTTCCATGTATAATAAGGGTATAATACTGTCATATAATACAGGAGGAAAGTATGTACAGAGACAAGATAAGAGTGCTCGATTGCACAATACGGGATGGCGGACTTATAAATAAGCATGATTTTGACCGCCGTTTTGTTAAGGCTGTTTATAATGCTTTGGCAAGTTCTGGGATAGATTATGTAGAGCTAGGGTATAAGAACTCAAAGAAGCTCTTTTCACCTAAAGAGTTTGGATTATGGAAGTTCTGTGAAGATGACGAGATAAAAAAGATCACAGATGGCGTAGAATCCAAGACCAAGGTATCTGTGATGGTGGATGTGGGCAGGGTAGAGCTGGATGATGTAAAACCCGCAAAAGAGAGCCCGGTCGATATGATACGCACTGCTGCTTATGTAAAAGATATAGACAAAGCTATCTTTATGTCCAATCACTTTGCTGACAAAGGTTATGAGACTACCAT
>CAYLIX010000202.1:0-2454 GCA_964383775.1 uncultured Planctomycetia bacterium | reverse complement strand
CAGGTGGTGGAGGATGGTGGACTGATCCAATAGATTTTGTAAGTAGCTTTATCGCTAATTGGAATAAGGAGTATACACATGGTTTTGTAAATGATTATCTCGGATGGAGTGGAGCACATAAAGGCTCAGAATATTTTGCTGGGGTAATTACGAAGATAAATACACCTCCGCTTTTACCATTCCAGGATTGGCATCCTGATAACAGATTAACGTCTATATATAATGACGATGTCTCTACTGCTATTACTGAATTTGTAAGTGAGATGAACAGTTCCCAGGCAACAGCAGTCCAAGAGGCAATATCTGGCTTTGAGAATGCAATCGAAGGATATAAAGCAGCCATGGCCTCATCAGTCGATAATTATAATAATGGTCTCACACATACAACACCACATACGCTACCTGATGTACCAGGAGATTTTTATCGAGGACTCAATGATCAGCTTAAGGCTATGCTCGATCCTACTGCAGATAAGGTTGTTGCCAAGGCCCAACTTGAGACTGACCTAGAGAATGCAGATTCTAATTATATATCAGATGTTGTGCCAGAGATAACAGACGCCTTTAATAATATAGAGCTTGAAACAAGGGATGCTGTGGAGTCTATGAGGGCCGAGATTCAGAAATGGGTAGTCCAAGAAGAAGCATACCTTGCTGATGTAAAGGGTAAGCTAAAAGCAGCTGGCGCATATAACAAGGCAATGGCAGAGATAGCAAGGCAAAGAGGAGAGGCACAGGCCAAGTATAATGAAGAGGTAGCAAACGCCAATAGCACACACGGCCAGACCATATCAGGCATTAATATGGTGGATGGTGTTGCAGTGAATAATCCTGCAGTAGATACTTCGCTTGCTGCAGTGGTTGCAGAGGCAGATGCATGGCTTGCATCGAGATTACAGCAGGCACAGGACTTTTATGATGAGACTATGCAGAAGCTTAATCAGCAAGAGGCAGAGGTGCAGGCAGCCTATGATGATAGGGTACAGAGGGCAGACGAGTGGTATGACCGCATGATGGCATGGGTCAGAGAAGTAGAGAGCGCTACATACGCGCAGGTAAATGGTGTATATGTAGAGATGTACAAACTGATCTATGGTGAAAAACTGGTTGGAGCAGTAGATCTTAGTGATGGAGAGCTCGATCTTGCTGGTCTTACATGGGAGAATGACACTGCTAGATTAGGATATTTTGAACTCTTATCCCTGGCCATAGATACATATGAAGGTGCCTCTTCATCAGATACTGAGAAGGAATATGCTAAACATGTAATAATGGAGATCATTAAGAATGCATACCCATTTGTCCTGGCTGCAGCTATAGGTGATCCTATAGACTTAGGGAGCGATTCAAACTTTACAGATCTTGATGAAAGTATATTAGACTTTACTTATAATGGCGGGTTTGATACATATTTCTGGGGTGATCCGAATACATACGCAAGTGCATACAAGGCATTTGAGAGTGTGCATAGTGTCTTTGCAGATAATAGGATAGGAAAGCTCGTTGCTCCTACAGAGACTGCTAATGGTGTCCGTAATGCAAGGATAGATTCTACAGTTACCCCGAATCAGCTGGGCGTAGACCATAATATAGGTGTAGTAGGGGGCGCATTAGGCCGCTTAGCAGATGCAGCGCTGGGTACATATAAGAATGCAGAAGATAGGCGTAATGGAGGGGCGCTCCAGAGCTGGCAGGATGCAATGAATCCTGAAGCAAGGATAAAGGAAGAGACAAAGGAGAGGATACTCTCTATAGAGGTATATGGTTCACAATGGTATGGCCAGGATGCAGGCTCAGGAGACCTTGCCATCAATCCTATATATGTGATGATAGACAATGAGCTCAAGGGTGAGAAGGTAGCAGAGTTTGCCAGGGACAATTCTGGCAGGCCTATGACTATCCATTATGATTATGAATATGATGAGGATTTGGGTAAGGCACGTATCTCCAGCCAGAGACATTTATTGCTGGATGGTACTACCTACAGCATCTTCCCGTATATAATTCTTAGTGATGGATCATATATATGGGGCACTGACATAATGAAGACGGATGACTATGGAAATCGTGTCGTCTCGCAGGAGAGAAAGGACATGATAGAGAAGATAGCCGGTGTATTTAAAGGCTATTCCGGCTCCCCTGAAACAGTACTAGAGAGCCTTAAGAAGAGATTTGCAAGCTTAAGCATGAATATACTGGAACTCCTTATATCTGACAGAAGAGACCCATTCTCATTCAGGTTCTTTACAAAGGATGGAAGGCCATTTGCAGAGGTCTCATTCTATGCCACTATCAATACACCAAACAGAGTGACAGGCCGAATAGAACGCTGGGCAGAGACTCTCTATATATATAATAAGATGAATGCAAATGCCCCGCCTATTGCAGTTACAGTAAGAGGTAGCAATCTCTTAACACTCAGCCAGCGAGCAGGCGTAATAGATGGCGTTGAGA
>CAYLIX010000201.1:0-2476 GCA_964383775.1 uncultured Planctomycetia bacterium | reverse complement strand
GTCTGCTCAGAGAGCACTTTCAGGGCCTTTACTTGTTCAGTCGTAAGTTTAGTAGAATATTGAACTGTATGCATTGTATCCACCTCCACTACAAGTATACATGACATGTCATGTCTTGTCAAGCGTATTTTAAAATAAAATTTCCTGTTTTAGGGTAGGTTTTGCGGAAATCGCACTATTACTACTGTCCCCTTCCCTATCCAGCTATCTATGGCTATCTTACCCTTATGATTCTCTATGATCTGGTGCACTACGAATAAGCCCAGCCCTGCTCCCTGTTCCTTTGTAGTATAGAATGGGTCGAATAGGTGCTTTACCTTATCTTCTGGTATACCCATGCCTGTATCCTGTATAGATAGCTCTATAAATCCGTCTAAATTGGCAGTTCTTATAGTAATCTCCCCTTGCTTATCTATAGACTCAATACTGTTCTGTATAATGTTAATAAATGCCTGTTTAAGCTGATTCTCATCGCACTTTATAATAGGACTCTTGGCTGAGTATTCTTTTACTAGTCTAATCTGCTTATTAATAAAGACATTGTTATATAGATCCAGGACATAATTGAGCATATTGTGTATATTGCAGGGTTTTTGACTCGTCTTTTGTGTCTTTGTATAGTCTAAGAGCTGATTTATGATATTTGTGATCTTGTCTATCTCACTAGGAACTATTTTTTTGAACTTAGCCCTGAATTCAGGATCCTTATCCTTCTTATACGCATACTCTACAAATGTCTTTATGCTTGTCAGTGGATTCTTGATCTCATGAGCCATGCCTGCTGCAAGTGTAGATACTGCCTTGAGTCGCTCTGAGCGTTCAAGTTCTGCGCCCAGAAGATCCTTCTCTTTTTCAATTTGGTCTATGCTACCTTTAAAAAAGTAATTGTCAATAGTGTGTTGAATCCTGTTTTTTAACGGGGTAAATATTATTGAGAACAAAGCAATTATGGTAATAGTAGAAGCGATTGAACGATAGCCAACTATTGCGCTGAAAACTCTTTCAAGAAGATAAATAACAATAAAATATATTACTGTTATAATCGTTATTAAAATTGAATAGAGGAGTGTTTTCCTAATAACGACCTCTATATCCATAAGTTTATGTGCAAAGATCGCATAGGCCAATACTAACATACAGCCAATAACAAGGACATCATGAGGAAATATCTCCCTTAAACCATATGAAGCCCCAAAATGCATAACAGCACTTAAAAATGCCATAAAATATGCTATGAAGATATACTTTATCTGATTTTTTCGTTGACCGGATGTGTTCTTATAGAAAATTAAAAGCCTGTATAGCGAATATAAACAGAATAAAGCAAAAAAGGCTATAAAGAATGCATAGGTCGGTCCTACCACAAGCACTGTATAGGTACTTGTCTTTATTACATTCTTGATCATAAAAGGTGAAAAAAGTATAGGCAGAAAAAGTGCAGCCCCTATGTGAGATAGCACAATTAGGTTCTTTTCGAATCTCTGCTTCTCTGCTTCAATTATTGTAAGAACAAAAGATAAAAATGCTGGCCCTGTAAATAATGCAGCAATATAAACAAATTTTACTACTAAAAGTGTTTTGGTGGGTGATTCAAAAAGTGATGCGCCTGCAGGAAAAAGACACCATGTGCCGGCTAAAAGTGCTATCGCAATAAATACCCTTCTTTTAGGGCTGTTATGGCTCTTTATAAATACAAAAGCGCATATCAACAAAGAAGCTATAAAAGCTGATATTGATGCTAGCAAAATTATATTCATATTGATACTGCCTCTTGTCTGTTAAATCTTACTACTACAAGAGTTCCTACACCTAGCTTGCTGCTTACATAAATCCTACCGTTATTATTCTCAATAATTTGATGAACCAAAAAGAGTCCTAGACCCGCACCTTGTTTCTTCGTAGTATAAAAAGGCTCAAATATCCGCTCTCTTTCCTCGGCAGAGATTCCAACACCCGTATCGGTAACCGTGACGACGATATAGTCCCCTTCATCAACCTCATCATAATCCTTTACGGGTTTGTCAACGTATCGGTTTTCCGTGGTAATATCGATTTCGCCCCCCTCGGGCATAGCTTCAGCTGCATTTGAAACGAGATTCATCATGGTTTTGGATAAATGAACCGGCGAGCCCATGATGTTTAGTAAAGCCTTGTCCAGGTTGGCCTTTGTTGTAACTGCAGTATGGAACGATTTTAATTTTTTGTATTCAGGGCTTTGCAGATATTCTGTTATAACCGTATTCAGGCTCACCACTTCGGTTACGGCCACCCCTCTGCGAGCCAGGGTTAACAGATCCTGAACAACGGCTGCCGCTTTTTGCCCTGATTCCTTGATTGTCGAAATCGGCTTTTTCAAAGGGCTGTCATCCGGAAGCTGCATCAGTAATAGGTCAGGATAGCTAACAATGAATGACAGAATATAGATTAAATCATGCGCTACCCCCCACTGCCAGCGTGCAGATGGCTTCCATATTCT
>CAYLIX010000200.1:0-2488 GCA_964383775.1 uncultured Planctomycetia bacterium | reverse complement strand
CTTAAAAAAGCTTGCCCTAAGCCCATTTGAGAAATAAGTAATATCTTCTTTAGAGATCCAGACGCCTTTATGATCTGGATGGGCTATAAAATTGAGCTCATCATCAAGCTCAGCCTTAATAACAGGGCCATTTGCATAAGAGAACTCTCCATTAGCAATCCTCTTTGTTATAAGCGCTATATTATGCGCCTGGCGTGATCCCTGGTCAGGGTCCACCAACACTTTTGCAGCGGTCTTTTGTCCTAATACAGCAGACCCTACATCACTTTGAAGGCGTATATATCCATGCTTAAATCTTTGTTCGCTCTCCAGCGCTTTTATAGTATTATTATCAACGCCTTCTCCAAATAAGACCATTCTTCCTGTAAAGCCGTCGGGGCTTGTTTCACCAAGAGCTGTTGGGCTGCTTACAATAAAGTCTTCTTCTCTTCTTTCAAGCTCGGGACTCATCTGGACTAGCTCTTTATCAAAATCGCCTATTAATGGTCGCATCTGCGTTATATACAATGTATCTTCTATTATTCCCCATTCTATATCGAGCGCTACACCTATCCTCTCCTCAAGCCTATTTGCAACCCACTTAATTAGACATGCCATATCTTTATCTATAGGGCTTAATCTACCATCTATCTTGGGGTATCCATTAATAATATTCTGCATCTTCGCGCGATCTTTTTTGTTCTCTGCGCAGTATCTTTCGCCATTCAATCTAAATTCATACGGCATCTCATTAAAAGGAGTTTCATACTCAACAGTCCCGCCTAATGGCCATTCTCTATCTTCATACTCTTTACTAAAGAGATATGACGCTGTATTTGCATATATAGAATCCACTGCCTGCGCTGCATCGCCAATGACCGCTTCAATTGAAACATGGCCATAATAATTAGAGACCGCTGTACCAGATGCTTCAAAATCATAGAATGGCTGTACCAATACTCCAAAGCCTTCTTCTCTTTCTAAGGTATTTGATATATCTTCTATTCCTTCAGGGCAATCTTTCCTGCCTTCTATCCATTCGGTATTTCTCGTAATCCACATAGTCTTTATTGCATCATCAAAGATCTCTTTTATGGCAGAGAGCACGAGTCTTTTATCGCGCTTCTTCGGTGAGGTAAATATACGCGCAAGATTTGCAGTAAATGAATCTTCCCGCCTTCCGCTTGAGCGGGCTATAACCCAACCTTCAAGTTGTTGCTGATAAGGATGCTCAGAAAGCCTACGCCCTATACGCTTCTCTAACTCTTCTGAAAACCCAGATCTGGTATCTTTGTTTCCAAATTCATATATGAGTGCTTTTAACCTATCCTGCGCCTCCTCGCTTATGCTATTGCCTGCGCCTGCTTTTTGACGCTCTTGCCTTACAAGTTCATTACCTCTTTTAATAATCTCTATATTCTCATCATAAAACGCCCCCCATATTTCTTCAATAGCAAGATAGATAGTATCCGGGGTATATACCCCAAGGTCTATGCCAAGCTCGCGCAGCTTAATGCTCAATGTCTCTATCTCATACTCTGCTATTTTTGCCCACGCGCCCTTACCCCCATACTCTTTTGCCAGGGTCTCATGCCGCTCGCGCATATCTCTTGCACGCACTGCTTTTTGGGCTGCTTCACTCTCCTGCGGAGGCACTTGTCGCAAACACTCTCCTGCATAGCATGTATTACTAATAAAACAAAGGATGAGTAGATAGGATATGATATTGAGATTGCTTCGTCGCCTTCGGCTCCTCGCAATGACGGAAGAGGAAGGGGACGTTTCACTTGGTCCTAACAATATATGTTTAAACAAGTTACGCATGGTCGTCTTTCGTTTCATAAGAATAAAAATGCTGAGTACTGCATATAACCCCTTATATGCAAAACTCAGCTATTTACCCCTTATAGCCTTGAATATTTAGATTTGTGATAAAATTATATCATATAACTTATATAGAGTCAATAGAAGTAATCTGACTTTTTTATGCTTAACTTTTGGTTACATACTTGACAAAGACCTATGCATTCTGATACCCTATACATACATTATGAAGCCATATATCGTCGCTATAGGTATTATTATCGGTTGCGTGATCCTCTTTGCCTTTAATCTGGGGGATCTGGGGCTATTAAAAGGAGATGAGAATTATTACTTCTCCAGTAGCCAGCGCATGATCCGCGACAATGATTTTATTACCCCGAGATATCACCACCACATTAGATTTGAAAAACCTGTCCTCTACTATTGGGTAGTGGCGCTCTTCTTCAAGCTCTTCGGTGTAAGCTGGGCTACTGCCAGGGCAACTTCAGTATTTTTTGGGGTATTGACAGTGCTTCTTACGTTTCTTTTGGGCAGGCGGCTCGCCAGTAAAAAGGCTGGTATCTTCTCTGCCATTATCCTTGCCACATCTTTTCTATTCTTCAACTATTCCAGACTCGCTGTAATAGATATAACATTTCTATTTCTTGTGACCTTGAGCTTCTTTCTATTTATAAAGAGCTTACAG
>CAYLIX010000199.1:0-2494 GCA_964383775.1 uncultured Planctomycetia bacterium | reverse complement strand
CAGTCCATAGCGGGGATTTATACCGTTTGATACTACCAGGCCTTTATCTGAACCGAGCACAGGCCGTATTATGCAGGCATCTCCAGGCCCGTCATTATTAATACCCTGGAGGGGTTTTAATACGCTGCTACCCTGGACTTCATGATCATACTGCCTTATTATCCACTCCTTACTTGCTACATTCCAGCTCGATAGGATCTTCTTCAATGATCCGCCCAGGTCTTTGGTTTTCTTAAGATTGGGTTCTTTATGCCCTGGGTCTTTCCATATGGCCTTTCTCTTCAATTTTGGCAAGCCATCATGAAGAAAGTACATATCAAGGTCTGCCACCACCTCATTATTATAGGTAAGGAAGAGTTTCTTATCGGATCTGAATTTGCCTATTACTGTGGCCTCTACATCTTCTGATTCAAAGAGCTTTAAGAGCCTCTTTAATTTTTTTGGTTCTACTGCCAGTACCATCCTCTCCTGCGCTTCAGATATCCAGGCCTCTGCATACTTTAGCCCATCGTACTTAAGAGGTATTCTCTCCAGATATACCTCTGCGCCTATCTTTTCACCCATCTCTCCCACTGCGCTTGAGAGTCCGCCTGCACCGCAGTCAGTAATGGCCTTAAAGAGGTTTGCATCACGGGCCTTTACGAGTATATCGGTCATCTTCTTCTCTGTTATGGGGTTTCCGATCTGGACAGCAGTGTTTGAAACGTCTTCGGATTCAGTTGTGAGCTCTCCTGAAGAGAATGTAGCGCCATGTATTCCATCCCTGCCAGTCCTGCCCCCGCATACCACTATAAAATCGCCTTTATTGGGATAGCGTTTTACTGACTTGCCGCTAGGCATAATGCCTACTGTGCCACAATATACAAGGGGATTACCCAGATATCTCTCATCAAATAAGACTGCGCCATTGGATGTAGGAATACCCATCCTGTTTCCATAGTCTCTTACACCGCTTACTACGCCCTTCATTACCCTCTTTGGATGGAGCACACCTTTAGGAAGCTTATTGCGTGGATAGTCTGGTAGACCAAAACAGAAGATATCTGTATTCAATATCGGCCTTGCACATAACCCTGTACCGAGTATGTCCCTTATCACCCCACCTATGCCAGTCCCTGCTCCTCCATATGGTTCTAGCGCAGAAGGGTGATTATGCGTCTCTACCTTAAAACATACATCATGGTCCTTATCAAATCTTATAACACCTGAATTATCCTGAAAGACTGAGACGCACCATTTTTTATCGAGATCGTCGGTAACCTTCATAACAGTACTCTTTAGAAGGTTAAATATCTTCTTACCCTTATAATCTATTATTCCGCGAAATGTCTTATGTTTGCAGTGTTCACTCCATGTCTGTGCAATGCTCTCCAGTTCACAGTCTGTGGGATTTCTCTTTATCTTGGTGAAGTAGCGTTTAATAGTCTTCATCTCTTCCAGATTTAAGAATAACTGGCCATCTTTTGAGATCCTTACTAGCTCTTTATCTGAAGTACCCAATACTTTGATCTCTGCACGTTTAAATTTGTAACTACTATCTTTCTTTGCAGTCTTCGGCTTTTTGCTCTGGCTGGTTACAACATGCTGGATTACCTTATTATATAGGAGCTTTTCAGCTATCGTCTTGATCTGGGTATTACTGAGTTCGCCCTCTATCAAAAACCTTGTGCTCTGCCGTACAGACTTAATACCCTTTATGCCCAGATCTCTTATACCCTTTAATGCGCTCTCTTCTACAGGGTCCATAACACCTGGGTTGTGCATTACTTCTACGGAGTGAGTAGTGGGTCCTTGTTTTGGGGAAGAATTCTTTTTAATAAGATAATCTTGTGTGATCTTGTCGCAGAATAGGTCCTGGGCTATCTTTCTTATGCAAGTCTCATCTACTTTGCCGTCAATAAGATAGACCTGTATTACATGGATGCTCTCTACACTGTGGATACCAAGGTCTTCCACATCCTTTTTTATGCCTTCGCCTATTGCATCAAAGACATGGGGCTTATTGCAGATCTCTATACGCCATATCATCGTCTGAAAAACCTTCTCTCTAATATGTGCTTACCCTGATCATCTTTTATGGGAATGGGATAATTCTTAGTAAAACATGCTGTGCAGAAGTTATTCTTCTCTATTGGCATGGCATCCAACATACCCTGGAGTGAAATATATCCCAGGCTGTCGAGGCCTATAAAACGCCTTATCTTCTCTACAGAACGGCTCGATGCTATGAGCTCCTTCTCTGTATGGAAATCTATGCCAAAAAAGCACGGACTAATAATAGGTGGGCAACTTACAAGCATATGTATCTCTTTTGCCCCGGCCTCACGAAGTGCTTTTATCCTTATGCGAGAAGTCGTCCCCCGCACTATTGAGTCCTCAACGATAATTATCCTCTTGCCATTGATAAGATGCTTTACAGGATTGAGCTTTATCTTAACCCCGAGGTTACGTATCTTCTGTGTAGGTTGTATAAAGGTCCTTCCTATGTAATGGT
>CAYLIX010000198.1:0-2525 GCA_964383775.1 uncultured Planctomycetia bacterium | reverse complement strand
GATGTCAGGGATAATGAGAAGGCAGAAGTGGATCCAAGGAAGGATAGAGAACGAGCAAGAGGTAAGACTGGCAAAGATGTATGGCTTGGAACAGTAGTTGTAACACCAGAAGAGGAGCTCGGACCAACTACTGGCATAACTGCTGCAGATCCTTGGGAATTTAGAGGAGTAGATATTAATGGTACTGCTATGAATATAAGTGTAATAGGGGAAGCCACTGATGTAGGTGCAATTGATGATGATGATAAGAGACAGGCGGCTGTAGAAAGGATAGAAGCGAGTGTAAAAGAGGCTGTAGAAAAGGCAGCAGAAGACCAGGGGCATGAATTCACTCAAGATGAGAGCGTGCTCGTAGTATACAGCGATGGTAAGCAAAGGGTCATATTCGGAAACAGGGATACCATTAGAGCAATAAGACAAGAGATCGAATACAGAATAGAGTTTGCAACTAGGTTTAATAAGACTCTCAATAGCATGGATATATTGCCAGAAGCAGGTGTTGATCTCTTTGGTGGAGTGACTGTGATTACGAGTGAGCAGGATGAAATAACTACTCATATACTTTTGGATACAGCCCTTACCAGCGAAGAGCGCCAAGTAGTGGGCCAGGCACTCTCAGATGAAGATGGCGAGGGTGTAAAGCTTATAGACGGATCACTCTATGTTGGTGTTAAGGATGAGAAGATAGAAGAGATAAGGAGCAGGATAAGCCCCAACACAGTAGTGATGGGTGAGGTTACTATAATAGGGAACGGTGTTAATGTACAGGGTGGCGCTGTACTCGGCGCAGTAGGCGAGATAACTACACTAAGCGGTAGAATATTAATTGCATCCAATGCAAGGGTAAGGAATAGCAGGATAGAGGGTGGTGAAGAAGGATTACTTATAGAGAACAATGCCACTGTAGAAGAAGTAATAGCATCCCCATTGTCAGGAGTAGTAGAAGAAGGTGCTGTTGTAAAGAGCAGTAATTTTATAGGTGAGACTACATTAAATGCAGAAGCCAGAAGCGTATCGAGCCGCATAGATAGCCAAATGGAGCCTGATGAGCCAATAACTATAATCGCAAACACACACTATACTGGTTATACATCCAGAATGGCTTATGAAGGTAAGGTCACAATGGTTAGGGAAGGCACAGTGCATGTAAGGTCTTCTCTATTTGAGACATTGAGGCAAGGATTGAATGAGGCTCTCGCTGCACTATTATATTCTATATTCCAGATTATTACAGATCCGAAGAGCATGATGGAAGGCTTTACGAAAAAAGGCAAAGATCCACAGATGCGTAAGTTTGAGATGCTCAGAAAGACTGCATGGAACAGAGATATAGACTTTATCTTCCGCTTCATTGTATCGCCTAGACAATACTTCCGAACAAAGAGATTTAATAAAGAACATGCCAGAGAGCTAAATATGGCTGATGACATGGTATTCGAAGAGTATGCTCATGATGTAAATGTGCATTTAGCAAGGGCAGAGGCGATCATTAATGGAGTGATTGAAAAGAGAGAAGAGCTTGATGCAAATGTGGCGGCAGGCTCTGTAGATGAAGACAGAATAACTGAAGAGATCGAAAAAGAGGCTGATAGGGCATTAAGATACATAGATACAGCGCTCGATATAAAATCTAAGAATGCTCATGCGCATTATCTTAAGGCACGTGCGTTTGCTGCAAAGGGTGAGGATGATAAGGCGCTTGAGGCAGCAAAAGAGGGGATAAAGCATGCAAGGCGCAATCCAAGTGCAGCAGAGTTTATAGGAGACCTAGCACTTGGTCAAGAAGACTTCCTTACAGCAAAGAGGGCCTTTAGCATGCTGCCAAGAGGCAATAGGTTCCATGAATTGGTCTCCAGAAGCGCCGCTTCTCTACAGACGGCTCTTGAGAATAGGAGACCTGTAACTAAGACAAGGACAGCCCCTATTAACCTGCTTCCACGAAGAAAGACATTCCTCGAAAGGGTCTTATCAGCTATAGCTACAGCTCGCCCTGTTTCTGGGAATTTTAGGGCTGCTAAGATAGCAGAAGTAAATGATGCATGGCAGGCATCCATTGATAAGCCGGATGAAGAAGAGGGCGCAGAGGATAAACCTGAGATGCCAGAAGCCCCTGAAGAGAAAAAGGAACCTGGCAAGATAAGGCAGGCTGTGACTAAGGCAGCCAAGGCAATAGGCAATGCATTTATGTGGCCGTTTAGGGTAACTACTCCGCAGAGCCCCATTGGCACAAAGGTTCCAAACGCAGTCACTACACTTATGCCAATTGGCGCTATGATCACCTTTGGAATGGATGCATTTAAAGAGGTAGGCCAGGATATATTATTGCCAGCTGTTAGCGCAGCTATTATAAAAGGCGCTGCAGCAGTGGGTATTACAGTAGCTCCTGCTACAGTACCTGTGATACTTGCTATAATAGCCGTTGTGCTAATGACCATAAGGACTGCCCAGTCAGCAAGCACAGGCGTAGCTGACAAAGAAGGGCCGCAGCTTAAGGGTATAGGTAAGGTTATCATGTTTGCCTCAGT
>CAYLIX010000197.1:0-2540 GCA_964383775.1 uncultured Planctomycetia bacterium | reverse complement strand
TGGATCAGCTTGTATGAGGATTGCGCCTTGTTCCAGCATATCATAAGTAAGGCCTATATTATGCCAATCAAGATCGTCCATATTGGACGTGTCTTCTCCGGTAAAAAATGATATCACTTCTCGTGCCTTATCTATATTTCCAAAAGCTGAATAGATAACACTCAAACTGGTTCTACCCAATTCTTTCGCAAGAGTAATATAACCTATAACGCCTTTGTACTTGTCAGGGTTATCATATATAAGAACGGCCGCCTTTTCTAATTCTTCATAGGACATACTAATCTTCTGCCAATTGAGGGACTTTATATTCGCTGCGCTCTTTTTTGTTAAGCGGGCTATAGCGCTACGTGCTGTATAGATATTACCAAAAGCTATAAAGAGACCTGACAAGCTTACTTTACCAAGCTCTTTTGCAAGTGTTATATATCCAGAGATGCCTCTGTATTTATCTGGGTTAGCTTGTATAAGCCCAGCGGCATCCTCCACCACTTGATAAGTTAAAGTTATCTTAGGCCAATTAAGATCTTCCATGCTTGAGACATCTTTTCCTGTCAAATGCCTTATTATTCTGCGCGCTATCTCAATATCGCCAAAGGCTGTATGGAGATTACCTAAGGATATTTTATCTAGTTCTTCTGAGAGTGTGATATATCCAGCCACGCCTCTGTATTTTTCTGGGTTGGCTTGTATAAGAGCGGCTCCCTCTTCTAACAATTCGCAATTGACATTGATATATGGCCATTCAAGATCATTAACAGCTGAAATATCCTTTCCTGTTAAATACTTTACAACATCTACCATCTTACTTGCATTGCCAAAGGCTGGATAGATATTACCAAGATGTACTCTGCCAAGCTCTTTTGAAAGCCTTATTAATCCTTCGATACCTTTATATCTTTCTGGGTCGACCTGTATACGATTAGCGCCTTTCTCTAGGGCTTCATATGGAAGGCTTATAACAGAAGGCCAATTGAGCCTCTCTATTCCAGATGCATCCTCTCCTGTTATACAACTTATTATTTTTCGTGCCCTATCTATATCGCCAAAAGCTCGCCCAATATGACTTAAATGTATCTTGCCGAGATCCTTTGCAAGCACAATGTAGCCCGTTATATCTTTATATTTACCTGGATCTGCATATATTAGCATTGCTGCCTTTTCCAGCTGTTCATAGGAAAGGCCTATATGTATCCAATTAAGATCTTCTATACCTGACGCATCCTCTTCTGTTAAGCAGGATATAATCTTTCGCGCCACATCTATATTGCCAAAGGCTGAGAAGAGCTGGCTTAAATTTACCTTACCAAGTTCTTTTGTAAGGGTAATATATCCTATAATACCTTTGTATTTAGTAGGGTTTCCCTCTATAAGAATAGCGGCATTTTCAAGGGACTTATATGAAAGCTGTATACAGGGCCACTCAAGATCTTCTATTCCAGATACATCCTCACTTGTTAAGTATGATATTGCTTTCCGTGCTGTATCAATATTGCCAAAGGCTGAGTAAAGATGACCAAGATTTGCCTTGCCAAGCTCTTTTGCAAGGACAATGTATCCTGCAATCCCTTTATACTTATCTGGATCTGCCTGGATAAGAAAGGCTGCTTTTTCTAGGGTATCATAGGGAAGATCTATCTTAACCCAATTAAGATCTTCTATGTCAGATGCATCTCTACCAGTAAAGTGGGTTACTATTTCCCTAGCTTTATCTATATTACCAAAACCTGTATAAAGAGCACCCAGACCTATTCTATCAAGTTCTCCTGCAAGAGTAATATATCCGGATATATCTCTATATTTATCAGGATTAGCTTGTACAAGTATAGCTGCTTTCTCTACCACATCATAACTAAGGCCTATCTTAGGCCAACCAAGCTTTATCTCTATAGAGTTGTCCTCTGCATATAACCTCAAAAAGTCTTGGAAATGATTTGTCTTTGAGGAGAAACAGTATTGCAGCATAGTTGTGGCTGCTTTCTCAGATCCAAGCTCTTCTGCTATTACGCCTGCTATGGTTAAGAGACCCTTGGTGCCTTTATATTCATCAAGTTTATTATGATGGTAAGCACCCAGGAGTTCATCTAGGGCAAGGAAGAATGTATCACTAGATAAAGTTCCTCTGTAATATAGATCTTTATCTCCAAAGAGTGTGTTGATCTCTTTTGCTATTCTCTTCGCGTTTGGTATCTCTTTCTCCAATGAAGGTACCCTCTCCTTCATATCTCTTATAAGGAAGTATATTGCATATGGACCATACTTTTCGGGGTATTCTAAGAGATTTATGCCATTTGGGGATGTGCCTTGCTGGTTTTGTGAGTGTATGTACTCAAGTGCTGATGTGAAGTCTTGTGTATCATCTCTTGGCCAGGAGTGGGGTTGTACCTCTGGGGTGGGCCTTAAGTGTGCTGTGGGTTTAAGTTCCAGACCAAAGTGCTCTCTTAGGGTAGTCCATTGGCCACCTATATTGACCCTTATGCCTTCTAGGGCTTCTGCAGGATCAAATGAGGCTGCTGGAGAGAACTTACGTGTAGTGCCATCAT
>CAYLIX010000196.1:0-2586 GCA_964383775.1 uncultured Planctomycetia bacterium | reverse complement strand
GATTAAGATCATGGCAAATATGGATATTGCAGAGCGGCGCCTACCCCAGGATGGTAGGATAAAGGTCAGGATCGGTACCAATGATCTGGATATGCGTGTCTCTGTGCTCCCGACCCCGCATGGTGAGAGCGTAGATATACGCTTACTGTCAACTGCAATGCTTTATAGCCTGGAGAAGCTGGGATTGTTAAAGGATGGATTGACTGCACTTGGAGAACTCATAAATAGGCCCCACGGCATCATCTTTGTAACGGGCCCTACTGGAAGCGGCAAGACGACCACACTCTATGCCTGTCTTAATAAGATCAACTCTAAAGAGAAGAAGATATTGACGATTGAAGACCCCATTGAATACCAGCTAAAGGGCATTACACAGATCCAGGTAAATCCCAAGATAGGCCTCTCTTTTGCCACAGGCTTAAGGTCCATGCTAAGGCATGACCCGGACATAATGATGGTTGGAGAGGTAAGAGATTATGAGACTGCAGAGATAGCAATACGCGTCTCACTTACAGGCCACCTTGTCTTTTCAACGCTCCATACCAATGACGCATCAGGCGGGATTACGCGTCTTCTGGATATGGGTGTAGAGCCGTATCTGGTATCTTCCAGTGTCGAGTCTTTCATAGCGCAGAGATTGGTAAGGATCGTTTGTAATAAATGTAAGGTCAAGATAAAACCCAGCGCAGAGCTTGCTAAAGAATTTAAGATAAGCAAGAAGGAGCTGCAAAAGACGACCATATATCAGGGCAAGGGTTGCAAGGCATGTAAATTTACCGGATTCAAGGGAAGGACTGCCATATATGAAGTGCTCGTTATGAATGAGGCGCTGCGCAGCATGGCGCTTAAGAGGGCCTCAGCTGACGAGATAAAGGAGAAGGCCATCTCTCTCGGTATGAGGACGCTTAGAGACGACGGATGGACGAAGATAAAGATGGGGCTTACCACTCCAAGCGAAGTGTTGAGAGTAACTGAGGAGCTCTAAGATATGTCTGTATTCCTTTACAAGGCAAAGAGAGGGCCAAAAGAGATAGTGGAAGGCAGGATAGAGGCGGATTCAGAGGACTCCTGTCTTGCCAAGCTCTCACACCTGGGATACTTTCCTCTCTCAGTCTCCAAAGAAGAGGATCTTGGTAGCAAGGGCGCGTCAAAGGCGTCATTCTTTGAAAGGGTTGGGGTTCATGAGCTCTCTATATTTACAAGACAGCTTTCCGATCTCCTGGACTCAGGCTTAAACCTGAATAATGCATTGAATGCCATATATAAGCAGACCAGTTATAAAACTCTGCGCACAGCAATAGGCGATATACGCAACCGTGTCAGAGATGGTCAGCCATTTAGCGAGGCCCTGGCATGCCACCCCAAGATATTCTCTACTCTCTATGTGGCCATGGCAAAGTCCGGTGAAACCGGCGGCATGCTCGACAAGATACTCGCACGCCTGGCCGATTTTCATGAATCACAGGAAAACCTCAAGACAAAGATACGATCTGCCCTGGCATATCCGGCAGTAATGGCTGGCGTTGGCCTTACGACCATTGTGGTGCTCATTACATTCGTAATACCGAAGATCGTAACAATGTTTGAGGACCTTGGACAGTCTCTACCATTACCGACTGCAATATTAGTAAATATATCCAGTTTTACTATAAGCTATTGGTATATAATCCTTGTGCTGATTATGATGGCAGCATTTACTATTAAGCGTATCGCTAAGACGCAAGAAGGAAAGGTTGCTATAGATGGTTTTAAGTTGAAGCTGCCTGTAATGGGGGAGCTCATAAAGAAATCCGAGGTATCGAGCTTTGCCCGTACGCTCGGCACACTGCTCCAGAATGGTGTACCGATCCTGGATTCGCTTGAGGTCATATCAGCTACTATGCAGAACACTGTATTGAAGAATGAGATTATCATGACTCACAAAGAGGTGCGGGATGGCCTGGCTTTATCAAAGAGCCTGTCCAATAGGAGCAACTTCCCTCTATTTGCTACAAATATGATAGCCGTAGGTGAAGAAGGCGGTAATCTGGAAAGGGCACTCTTTAAAGTGGCCGATTCCTTTGAAAGGGAAGCGGATAACATGATAAAGACCATGACAGCTTTACTGGAACCGTTCTTGATATTGAGTATGGGGCTTGTGGTAGGATTTATTGTGGTTTCAATGCTCTTACCTATTTTCCAAATTAATCTGATTGCACGTTAGGAGGTCTATATGTTAGACAGAAAAGGTTTTACCCTTATTGAACTTATGCTGGTCGTCATTATCATAGGCGTGCTTAGTGCCATGGTAGTGCCGAGGTTAGTAGGCAGGAGCGAGCAGGCAAGACAGGCGGCAGCAAAGGCAGATATTGAATCAAACATTGCAATAGGGCTCGACCTGTACGAGCTGGATAATGGATCCTACCCGCAGGATATAAACGCGCTCATGCGCGAGCCATCCTCTGCAACCAACTGGAACGGACCATATCTTAAGAAGATGCCCAAGGATCCGTGGGGTGAAGAGTATCAATATAACTTCCCCGGAGAGAACAATAAGGGTTCATACGATCTCTGGTCTTACGGAAGGGATAAGGTTGCTGGTGGGGA
>CAYLIX010000195.1:0-2599 GCA_964383775.1 uncultured Planctomycetia bacterium | reverse complement strand
AAACCCATCAGTTATTGCGAGGAGCCTGCCATGCTTATCCTTAACCTCATCCCATATCTTGGATATATAAGTAAATTTGCTTGGTAATACTTCTATACCCTTTAAGTGATCATGATTTCCAAGGGCATCATCACTTGGTAGATTAAATCCACCGCCTCTCCATATACGGTAATGAACATTGTCATCTTCAACCCTGGTGCCTTTTGATATGTGGGTTATCTCTTCTGTGCCATCTGCTTTAACAGAGGAGTGTACTGTCCAGGATGCAATGTGATGGTCATTAAATAGCGCTGTCTCAGGATACTGCGAGTAACGCCTTGCCTTTGCTATAAATTTGCCGCCTTCCATTACACCAGATGTGTCTACTAAGACCCTTCCCTTATCATCCTTTATCTGTTGGTAATACCCTCTCACTCTTTCGCCATTTACCTTATATGACTCTGTCCCCTGATAACATATAAGGTCCTTCTCATAATAGACCACTACTGCATCTCTTGAGCGCGAGGCATTATCAGGTCCGATAAAGCTGCCATCACTTTCCAGAGAGAAGTTTGTCCTGCCAGTCTCTATGTCGCGCGCGCCGTTTTGGTTTACAAGTATACCTTTTGTCTCTGTAAATGATGTACCCGGTTCAAAGGTCTTTCTAAATCGTCCATCTGCAGTAAGCCCTTCGACTATCCTACCTGGGGCATAGACAGGCTCTGTATATCTGGAATTGCCATTTACAGTTAAGGAGAGTGGGTGATCAGGTCCGCTGCCTGCAGCAGCAAATAGTATACGGCCTTGAGGCCTTCCAAGTATTACATCTCCGAAGAGCGCATCATCATCAGCTACATTCTCATCAACAGTGATGTCAACCATGTGCTCGCTAATGAGCGTACCATCGAGTGACCTAACGGATCTCGTTACTTTGTATGGGGCTTCAAGTGTTATAGAGGTAGTAATCCTTACTGGCTCACCCTTATAAGCAGCCTCTTTGTGGCGCATTGCCTCTACAACATTATCCACAACCTTGCCCCTTATCTTTAAGGTAAATCCACTCTTTTTAGTCTCATCCACTATATACAAGGGACATTCATAATTCTGTGTGGTATCAAAATAGACCCTTCTGTCATCTATGTGGTATAGACGCCACAGAGGAAATTCATAACCCTTCTCATAATACTCTGTATAGGTCTTCTTACCATGTTTGCGAAGCTCTCTTAACGTATATACTCTGGAAGGGTCATCGAGCTTACTCGTCAATATTACAGTGTGCTTTATGCCGCCCCTTACCTTCCATGCTATATTTGCCTCGACTACGTTCTTTACCTCTCTTCCATTGTATTCTAATGTGGCACCGCGTACACCGCTTGTATCTACTACAAATATAGGTGCTTCAAAATCTCTATTGAGATCAAAGTAGACCTTCTTTACACCCACCTTCTTCCATACAAGCTTTGCGCTCTTTAGATCATATGCCTCTGTCTTTATAATGGCATCTGCTATGATGTCATGCGTCTCTACTACAAGTGTCCTTCTCTGGGTAATCTCGTCAGTCTCAAGGTATGCATTATATGTATAAAGAAGTGCGCCTGAGGTCATATCTACTGTAAATACAGGCCACTCAATAGACTCCAGAGGATCGAAGAATGTAATGAGTTTATGGCCAGTATCCTTATCAATCTCAATGCGCCACAATGGCCTACCATTAAACATAAATGCATCGGTCCTTGGCGCGCCCTGATGCCTATATGATACTATACCGAGCTTATCTGCATTTTCATACCAACGCTCAAGGTCTTTATGGTGCGCCATCATAGCCTCAAGCCCAAATACGACTGTAGAGTCCTCACCATAGCGCATGTCTGATACCCTGCCATCATCGTGCTTCTTAAAGTTCTTACCCTTAGGCAAGGATTTTTCATCAGGATATATGTGCCAGCCAGTATCAGGATCTATTAGATAGCCCCATTCCTTCAATGCATTAAGGAGTATTATCTGTATTTGTGGGCTTACAAGCACTATGCCGATCACCTCGTCATCCTTATCCTTTATAACGAGTGTATCCTCGTCAAAACTTGCAATTGGATGGTGGCCTTCTATGTCGGCAGGAGAGGTAATATCTTCCTCACGATCGAGCCTATCTATCATACCTATATTAAACCCTGCCTCTTTCATGGCCTTGCTGGTTATACTTGCAGGCCTTCCATCTCTATGCTCTACTTCGCACTCAAATGGCTCATGACCTCGGTCTCTGTAATCATCCCCTATCCATATAACCTGTACTGCATCCATATCCTTAATATTTACTATTTCGCTGCTCTCATGGTTGTAATCGACTAGATATATTACCTCTTCTTCCCCATCCTTACCAACCACAACATCGAGCAATATTGCATAAGTCCTTTGGTCATCAGTCGCATCATCCGTCTTTATGAATTTCCATGCATGTGTATTGGCATCCTTTACTAGATACCTCTTCTCTGTAAAGGGCATATCCTTTAATCCCTGTACATACACATCCCTGTACCCTACTGGCGCGCGTAAGACTGCTGCATTACGATTGAAATCTCCTGTGCCTTCTTCAAAATACCCCTCATCTCGTAGCGCAGCCTCA
>CAYLIX010000194.1:0-2600 GCA_964383775.1 uncultured Planctomycetia bacterium | reverse complement strand
AAAGGGAAGAGCGTCGTAGAGAGCTGCAAGAGGCAATAAGAGAATTTGAAGAGAATTTAAAGAAAGGTCCGGAAGACCTGGATCTCCCAGATCCAGAGGCCATTATAGAAGACCTCTCTTCTGTAAGGGCTATGATCACATCACTCACTGATGAACTGGCACGATTACTCCCCAATGATCCAGGCATAAAAGCGCTAAGGCAGCGTGCCAGGGGGGACGTAAGGTATATGGCAGAGCTTGTAAAGGTAGCAGATTATAATAGAGAGCGATTTTTGGAGGAGATACGCCAGCATGAAGGTACAAGAGAAGATCCTCCTGCAGATCAACCAGTAGCTAATCTGGCTGTTGGTTATGGCCAGATGCCAATGGGTGGTGTAGGTATTGAGATGGGAGATATTTATCTTGCATTTATGGTAGATATGGGCACTGTAAAGGGTATACCTGTAAGGGATGCAGTGGATGTCTACTCCTTTGCCAAGGATATCTTAAAAGGCAGATCTTTAGATGCGCTCCAGTGGGTAGGTGGAATAAATCTAATAGCGCGTTTCTTTTCAAGCCGTAATGCAAAAGAGGCAACAGAGGGAACAGGTTGCATTGTAGATGACAGCGGCACAACAAGATCAAAGCTCCATCCATTCCATGTAGTTACAGAAGACGGTATAGAAAGACCGCTCGGAACACAAAAGATTTATAGGGATATGGTAAGCGCCTTAAAGAGAGTGATTAAGAGCAAGGATAGAGGACTCGTAGTTGTATTGGGCGAACAGCAAAGAGAAGCATTCTTGGAAGCGATAAATAATACAGACTCAAGGTATGATTATATAATCTACCGTGGGATAAGGCCAACAGAAGTGGCACAAGATACCATAGAGAGGCTTAAGGCAAAATATGGTGATAAAGTTGAGGAAAAGGTTGGCGAAGATGGTACTACCTATTACAGTGACCCAAGCATTGAAAAGAACCCTGGTAGATACTATGTAGAGAATGATAGGGTGTATCAGGGCGAGAAAAACAGCCACCTTAGACAGCATATGGTAAGGGTGGATACTCAGACGGGTAAGACTAAGCTCATATCCTTTGCAGAGATGTTTAGAGATGGTGACAGGGGCACAGAACCATTCTTACGCAAGATGGGCATGTGGATGGAAGAGGGGGAAGCATACAAGGTGCCTGATATTACAGATCTAAACCAGGCCAATAGATTTAAGACAGGCCTTACACTTGCAGGCGGGGAAGTGGACCCAGCAACCGGTGAAGTAAAGAAGATATATTCAGGGCCTGAAGAGATACCATGGGTTATACATAACACAAGAATAAACTGGGATGAATGTAAGGCGTATTTCGATAGTAATCTGGAGTTCTTCAAGACGAGAGGCGTGCCTATTAACCCCCTGACTGGAAATATTGTATTTTATGGATACCAGGGCACATTAAGAGAGGCAGAGCTCGTGGGCGCTAAGGATTTAGTGGATGATGGTCCAGATGGAGAAGAGATACCTGAGCTTACATATGAGGCTACGATAAGCAATGGAAGTGTATCTAGTTATTTAAGCAAAGATGACCTTGCCGATATAAAGACAGAAATTGTGCAAGAGGGCCAGGACATATCTATACCCACTCGTTTAGGAAGTAGCATCCCCTTACCCGCAGGTGCAGAGATAACATATGATGAAAGATACACGCGCAAGTTTGGAAAAAAGATAGTTCCCGCACTCATAAAGAGGGAGGCGGGAAAGCGAGAATTATTAGCCATAGTAAGCAATATGTATGGCAACTTCCCTGTATATGATCCTTCAGAATTACCAGTAGATGCGGGTATGAAGGTACCGCGCAAGGTACGATTAAAGGTAAAGTATGGTGAAGATAGATACATAAACCTTGAGCCTGGAACAGATATTACATATGACTTAAGGTATAGCCGTGACCCATCCGGTAATCCAATAAAAGACCAGGCAGGTGAATTAATACCTTCTGTAGTCAGGTGGGCCTCTACAGATAAGGCGATCCAGATAAGGCGCAGTATGATAGAGCAGGGATGTGTAGTGGGCCTTGATGGCCAGATACACCCGCTCGATCTAGTAGCCAGGATAGAGCGTGTTAAAGAGAGAGAATGGCAAGAGTGGGTAAGAGAGGCGAGAGGAGAGGCGGTTCCATGGTCTACCGAGCTTCCTTCAGAACTTAAAGATAAAGAGCTTACAGAGCTTGTAGATTCTTCGCACATGAAGGATCTATTAGATGCCTTAAAGCAGGATATTATGCTTCAGCTCAGGCTGGACGGAACGCTCATGGAAGCGGGTAGATATAGAGAGGTAATGGATGAATACAATATCGCACTCAATGACTTTTTCGAGGCATTAAAGGCTGTCCATGAATTTGAGGGATTGGCACCAGTCTTGATGGAGCTCAATAAATTTATGGAGCATGCAAGAGAGTATCAGGATAAGAATGTGGGTATAAATGTATTTGGCAGGATGTTTGAGATCTTTGCAGATGAACTTAATGTAATGACCAATAGGCAGCTTGATGTAGATATCGCAGGGACTGCTGCATATGATAAACAAGCTGCAGATGAAGAATTTGAAAAGACTGAATCATGGCTT
>CAYLIX010000193.1:0-2611 GCA_964383775.1 uncultured Planctomycetia bacterium | reverse complement strand
CCAGCCAATATTGGTCAGGCCAAGACATAACGGGTATGAACTCATTGCAGGTGAGAGAAGGTTGCGCGCAGTAAAGGCCCTAGGTTTTAATGAGATACCGGCCGTCATAAGAGATGTAGATGATACAGATGCATTCGAGCTTTCCTTGATAGAAAATTTGCAGCGCGAAGAGCTCAATCCCATGGAAGAGGCACAGGCTTATCAGAGACTTATCGATGAATTTGATTTTACGCAGGAGAGAATAGGAAAGGCAATGGGCAAGGATCGTGCGACCATTGCAAATAGCCTGAGATTATTGGCGTTACCGACGATGGTGCAGGATTTTCTTGCAAAGAATATGCTCACAGTAGGCCATGCAAAGGTGCTCTTATCCTTAAGCAACACAAAGATACAATCAGATTTTGCCAGAAAGACCGTAAGAAAAGGGCTCTCTGTGAGGGCGCTTGAGAGCACGATAAAACGTAAGAAGACAAAACCGATTATTGTCAATACAAGTGACAATAATATCCGTTTTATTGAAGGGCGCATACAAGAGAGGCTCGGTACAAAGGTTAAGATCAGGCATGGGAAGAAGCGGGGTAAGATAGAGATAGAATACTACTCTGCGGATGACCTTGAGAGGATATTAAAGGTCCTCGGATGTTCTAATTGACATAAAAAAGAGGCTCTGTTATAATTATAACTTAATATAATTAGGGGATAAATATGGGTAAACAGACATTAGTACTAATAAAGCCGGACGGACTTAAAAAATCGCTTACAGGCAATGTGCTTACGCGGTTGTCAGAGACAAAGCTGGATATTGTGGCGACCAAGATAGTGCGCGTTACACGCAAATTAGCAGAGGCGCACTACAGCCACATGAAGGACAGGCCATTCTTCCCGGAATTGATAAAATACCTGATGGGAGAGTTCCACAAGAAGAAGGTAATGGCAATAGTCTATTGGGGGCCTAATGCCATTGCAAAGGTGCGTGAGATATGCGGCTCTACAAACCCCGAAGAGGCTGACGCAGTCTCTATAAGAGGCGCTTACGGCAGGATTACGACAAAGGGTGTGTATGAGAACGTAATACACGCTTCTACAAACGCGGAAGAGGCAGAGCGTGAGATCAAGCTCTGGTTTCAGCCGGACGATATCATAGTAGACGCGTATGCCACGAAGACGATCGTGAAGGAACAGGTGAAAGTGAAGGTGTGGGCATGATACGCAGCATGACCGGCTTTGGCAAAGCGCAAATAAGATCGCCGTATGGCATGATTACCATCGAGATCAGGGCATTGAACCATAAATACTTTGAAGTCTCTGCAAAAGCACCGAATGGCCTTAGCCAGTATGAAGACAGCTTAAAAGAGATCATCCACCAGAGGGTAAAGAGAGGTAAGATATATCTTAGCGTAGATATAAATGGACAGCGCGAAAACAGCCCGATCGTAACGATAAATGAGAAGGCAGCCAGGCGTTACGCTAATGAACTCAGGTCTCTCAAGAGGGGATTGAGACTAAAGGGAGACCTTACATTAAACGAATTAATTGCACTCCCAGGTGTGATAGTTGCAGAGACACCAAAGATGGATTCGCGTAAGTTGATATTACCCATTAAGAAGGTGCTCAAGAAGGCGCTTAAGGAGTTGCTTAAAGATAAGGCGCGGGAAGGAAGGGCGCTTAGCAAGGATCTTTCAAGCAGGGCGATAAATATACAGACCATAATTACTGACATAGATCGACGCGCATCTATAAGCGTAACAAAATACAAAAGGCACCTCACCAATAAGATAAAAGAGCTTACTGGCACAAGGAATGTTGACAGGGGCAGGCTCGAGCAAGAGGTTGCGCTCTTTGCAAAGAACTGTGATATATCAGAAGAGCTTACAAGGTTAAAGAGTCACCTCGTTACCCTGCGAAACAGCCTTAAGGCAGACTCAGAGGCAGGCAAGAAGCTTGATTTTATGGCGCAAGAGCTGCATAGAGAAGCAAATACCATAGGCTCAAAGAGCTCAGACTTTAAGATCTCAAGATACGTAATACAGATAAAGAGTGACATCGAAAAGATCAGAGAACAGGTCAAGAACATAGAATGAGCAGAGTCAGATCCGGCAGGATATTCATCATCTCATCCCCGAGCGGTGGGGGCAAGACGACCGTGTGTAGCCGGCTCAAAAAGACGCGCCCCAATATTGAATATTCTATATCAGCGACGACCAGGCGGCCGCGCAAGGGTGAGAAAGACGGCAAAGACTACCACTTCCTCAAAAAAGTGGAGTTCTTAAGGCGTATAAGCAGGAATGATTTTTTGGAATGGGAGAATAATTTCGGCCATCTCTACGGCACGCCACGCGGCCCAGTAGAGAAGGCGCTCTCTGAGGGCAAGGATATAATGCTGGCGATAGATGTAAAAGGCGCCATGCAGGTAAAGAAGGCATATCCGAGCGCAATACTGATATTTCTGCGGCCGCCCTCAATGATACTCTTGAAGAAGAGGCTAAGCGGGCGCAAGACAGAGTCGCCAAAGACGCAGAGAGAGAGGTTGCGCATAGCAAAGAAGGAGCTGACATACTTAAAGAAGTACGACCATATTATAGTAAATGATAAATTGGATAAGGCGGTAAAG
>CAYLIX010000192.1:0-2614 GCA_964383775.1 uncultured Planctomycetia bacterium | reverse complement strand
ATTTAAGAAAGAAGGCGAGGAGATAGATATAAGAGTGCGCCTACGCAAGCAGGACCGTGATAATATGCCTAAGGTAAGGAGGCTTGAACTTCAATCTCCACTGGGAATAAGTGTGCCATTGGCAGAGCTTGCTTATTTTAGCAAAGGCAAGGGTCCAAGTGAGATAAAGAGAAGGGACCAAGAGAGGATAGTCGTTGTAACTGCAAACATATTTAAGAGAGCATTTAAGAAGGTAGCAGATGAAGTGACCCAAAGGCTAAAAGATATAAAGACTACAGTCGGATATTCTGCAGAACTTACCGGAGAAAAAGAGCAGATACAGAACTCTTTTAAGAGTTTAAGGAATGCTCTTATTCTCTCGATACTGCTCGTATTTATGATTATGGCAGCACAGTTTGAATCGTTATGGCAGCCTTTTGTAATATTGTTTACTGTGCCACTTTCGATTATTGGTGTGCTCTTGATATTGTTTTTAACAGGTACGCCTGTTAGCATAATGGTCTTACTCGGTGTTATTGTACTCGGAGGGCTTGTAGTTAACAACGGAATTGTGTTGGTCGACTATGCGAACATATTAAAGAAAGAAGGCATGAGTACATATGATGCGGTTCTTGCTGCAAGTAAAAGGCGTTTACGACCTATCGTTATGACAGCGCTTACTACCATATTAGGCTTATTCCCTCTTGCATTGGCTTTGAATGAGGGGGCAGCATTGCAACAGCCGATGGCAATAGCTGTTATAGGCGGGCTTGCAGTATCTACGTTCTTATCACTAGTAGTTATACCTACTGTCTACATGGGGCTTGAAGATATGCGTACGTATATGAATAGAAAAAAGAGAAAAAAAGACGATGCGCCCCCTACTCCACCAGAAGATGGAGGCCCAGATGGAGATGGCCCTACTCCTAAAGAGCCACCTATTTTGCCAATTGAAGGAAAAGAAGAAACAGCGCCTGTTATTCAGAGCCCACAAAGTCCTGAGCAAAGCGAGGGGAAGGACGAAGAATCTAAGGCCCTGGATCCTTCTTTGTCTACGGCGGGTCAAGATGACAAAGACGAAGTTGATGATGAGTTTAAGCCCAAAGAGACAAAGATAGAATATGAAGATGATATGGAGCCAAAGGCACAAGAGACTCCAGAGATTATTATACCAGATGAGGATATAGGCCCACTTAAAATCGAACCGCATATAGAAGAAGAACCTCAAGCTCCAGATTCTTCAGCTCCTGTGGAGAGATCTCCTATTGAGGAGTTTCATGATGAGGAATCTCCAGAGATAAAGCCGGATCCACCTAAGGCCAACGGCGACAAATTGAAGAGACTTGAAGAGGCGCTTGGTATCAATGGGGCTTCAAAAAATGCTCAAGCAGAGGATTCTCAGGATGAAAAACCTTCTGTTACCCAGAGTTCAAAGCCTGAAGCAAGTGTAGAGCAACCCTCTGAAGCCATCTCTGACCAGAAGGCAGGCTTGAAGAAAAAGAAGCCTAAGACTCCAGATCCTTCTCCGCCTGTGGCGGATCAGGATGACAAGGGTGAGGCTGCAGAGCCTCAAGATGAGAAAAAGATACCTAAGACTCTAGATCTTTCTCCGCCTGTGGCGGATCATGATGACAAGGGTGAAGATTCACTTACTGACAGACAGCAAGAGCTTATCTCTTATCTTAGGAAGAACAAAAAGATTACAAGAAAAGAATATTCTGAGAAATTAATGTATCCATACCCACGGCAGCTAGGGATTTAAGAGTCCTACATGGTAAGAAGATATTAGAAGCAAAGGGCCCAGCTGCTGTCGGTAGGTATTATGTGCTTAGGAATAGCATATAGTGAATAGTGAATAGTTTGGACGGACAACAAGATGTCAATGTCACGCATTTCAGTACAGAGGCCGATAACTATATCGATGCTGTTTCTTGCCATCGTGATTATCGGTACTATCTCTCTCTTTAATCTCCCAATAGAGCGCTACCCTAATTTTAGCCGAGGCGATATCTCTATATTCATAAACATACGTGGAGGTATGCCTCCGGAAGAAGTAGAGGAACAGGTTACAAAGCCCATTGAAGAGGCTGTCAGCACAACCTCTCGCTTGAGGGATATTATATCTATATCAGAGGAGGGCAGATCTCGTGTTGTAATGCGCTTTGAGCCAGGAATCAATATGGATTATGCGCTTCTTGAGGTGAGAGAGAAGTTCTCGAGAATAAGAAGCCGCATGCCAAAGGAGATTGAAAAACCGGTTATCGCGAAATTTGAGCAAGAGGATAAGCCTGTTCTGATCATGGCTATTACTGGGTTGGGATATACGCCTGAGATGCTCAGGAGAATAGTAGATGATAAGGTAAAGGATCGCATACTCAGAGTCAATGGCGTTGCAAACGTAGACATAGGAGGCGGAAGAGAGAGAAAGATACTTGTTGAGGCAGATCAGAGAAAGCTACAGGCATTTCGCCTTCCTATAGGAAAGGTGATAAATGCACTCAATGCAAACAATATAGATCTTTTGCTTGGTGACTATGATAAGAGAAGACAGAAGCACCTTATACGCGTTGTAGGGGGGTTTAGAGACATAGAGCATATAAAAGAGATAGGCATAGTTGCCACAAAAAGCAAGTCT
>CAYLIX010000191.1:0-2662 GCA_964383775.1 uncultured Planctomycetia bacterium | reverse complement strand
GACAGGCCTCTTCAATGGTAATATACGTCTTGAGGCCTGTCCCCTTTTACTTGGGGGGGTGCCCCCCACTGCGAAATTTACTTGGGAGGGGTTTCCCTCACTGCGAAATCTGAGCGCCCGTTCGGCACCACCCGCAAATATTGCTAGCATACTTCTTTTATGAATAGAAAGTGAGGTTAGTCGTCCCAGGTGCGGGTTTCGTAGGATTCTTTGAGGATGCGGTCGTAGAGTGCATCATCGGTCTTTTGTGATGTCTTGGGAGTGATCACTAGATAGGAAATATTGTTCTCCTTAAATAGGTTCATGAGGTTCTTGGTGTGGAACCCCCCTGCTATTAAGAAGGCTATATCTTCTTTGTCTTTATTCATGCGTTTCAGGGAGTTTCTTATGAATGCATCGTCTCTCTTAAAGGAGGTCTCAAAGAAGGATTCGAGTGTCTCAAGATTATTGGATATCACTGATGTATCGAGGGGCAATTCGTCTTTGATGCGAAATCTCTTTTTATGACGGCCTAGGAATATCTTCCATTCTTCCATATCAAACTCATTCTTATTGGCCTTAAAGTACTCAAAGTCTGCTGGCGAGAGTTTTAGCTTTAAGAAGGCCTCCATTATAGAGAGATCTTTTGAGATCTTAAATAATTTCTTCTGTTCTTTATTCTTACACAATGTATCTGCCAATACGTTTTCTATGCCTTCCACTTCATCAAAGAGCACTTCATTGTCGAGGCTCTCGAATGTCTCTATGTAATCGAAATAGAGGACAAGATTCTTGTACCTCTTAAGACTTATATTGTTCTCGATGGTTAAGTCTCTAAGATATGTATAAAATTCTGCATCTGTGCGGTTGCCTGCCTTAAACTCTATGCTCTCTACGATAAATTTACTCAATATATCTTTTGCCAGGGACTCTGTGAGCACTTTTATGAGCCTGTCGCGCTCCTTCTCTACCTTATCAAAGTCTATCCTCTTCTCAAGCCGGGCAGTCTTAAGGAGTCCTGCATAATTAATAAAGCCTGTTAAATCAACCTTCTCTTTTCGCGCTATCTCATCGAGTGTCTCCATATACTCGACCATCTCCAGCTTTTCAAGGGTATAATCATTCCTGGCCTTGTCAAAGGCTTTCAGTCGGCGAGTATAGATATATTTCTTAAGCTTCTCTACAACGCTATTGGTTTGATCAACTATCATAAGCGCATCGGGTCTAAACTTCTCTACCTCAAGATAGATCTCCATATTCTCTTCATAGAGCTCTTTGTCCTCTATGCCCTGGAACTTAAGCGGGAGATCAGTTGCAATATCTATATAGGTCTCGCCTGTTATTACTCCCTCTCTTAATAGACCGTCTGCCTTCTTCTTCCTCTCCTCGAGTGTGGCCCAGGTTCGTATATAAGAGAAGTCCTTATCAGTAATGCCTCCTTCTACCAATATAAGATCCAGGCCGTAATTCTCTATTAAGTATAAGAGTAAGTTGGCGAGGTTCTTCTGCCCTTCGTAATTTGCATGGATATCCCTTATATGAAAGATCGTCTTGGATCCTCTTTTATTCGAAGTGGGTGACTGATAAGACTCTTTTACCAGGCCATACTCTTTAGGGACTGTTATCTTACTTAAGTTTAATGACCCCCCATCCTTGGAAAATGAGGGCGATGCAAAGAGAGTACAGATGAGTATTGAAAGAATAATTCTTTTCATAGTATAAGCCTCAACACCTGAAGTATGATATTTGCATAGATGGCAGCTCCAATATCATCGAGCATTATACCCCATCCACCCTTAATGGATTCCAATCGCTTTATGGGATAGGGCTTCTTAATATCAAACAAGCGAAAGAGTGCAAAACCTAAAAATAGATTGAATATTGAAAACGGCACTGCTATATATACTAACATAATACCACAGACTTCGTCTATTACAACCTCTCTTGGGTCTTTATTATTTAAAAGCTCGGCTGCTCGTCCTGAGACGATAAAACCTATAATGACTAAAACAGTACATAAAGAGAGATACAGTGATAAATCAGCTCTTGCCACTAGATAGACAAGAAGCCCTGCCACGCTTGCAAATGTGCCAGGCATCATGGATAGATACCCTATCCCAAAGAAGGTAGCCAATAGCTTTATCACTTTGTCGCGCATCATGTAAATAGGTCCTTATTTCTTGCTAGATATGATAGTCCGCTTATAAGAGTAAGTGCTATGGTAATGGCCATGAGTATGAATATGAGCTGCCTAAAGCAATACTCACCCATGCCAGCCTCTTTGAAGATGATAAAAAAGAGTACTGTAAATATAGCGATAAACTGTGATACAGTCTTATGCTTGCCTGCCCTCTCTGCTGCAAGTATCTTATTCTTAGTAGCGGCAAATAATCTGATACCTGTTATTATAAGCTCTCTTGATATGATCAAGACTACCATCCATGCAGGAACTAGCCCCATTTCGACAAATGCAAGAAATGCCGCTATCATAAGAAACTTATCTGCAACAGGGTTCATGAACTTACCAAAGTCAGTGATCTCATTTCTCTGGCGAGCGATCTTTCCATCGAGGTAATCGGTAAGTGAGGCAAGAAGAAATGTAATAAGCGCAAGGATCTTCATGATGATACCGCTTGAGAATAAGAATAACATAAAGATAAATGTCAGGGCTATCCTGGAAATT